>DAOUSL010000057.1 GCA_030627235.1 Thioploca sp. | reverse complement strand
TTAAATTAATTAGTGCTGAAGATGATGATTTATTAATGGCAGTGTCAGAATATACTGAACTGGTACAATCAGTTTGGGATGCTGCAGAAATGGCTAATTTAATCGGTTTGCAAGAAGTTTGTACTTTTGTCAATGATAATGTAATGGCTATTGGTGGATTATCATTGGAAGACAGAAGTAAAACTCAGGAAATATTAACAGCTTGGCCGTTACTTACGGTCGCTTATTTACAAGACCCAACTAATCAAGTCCATTCATTAATAAACCATTTACAGAACGATTTATGGCCATCACCATCAGAAATTGATTGGTTAGTTAATTTACTGCCGAATACTGAAGAAACAATAGATGAAGAAGAACCTCCTGAATCAAAAATATTAATAGAGATTTCTTTAGCAGATAATAGCATTATTGAATTGATTGTTGGACAGTTAATTGATCTTAATGAAGAATTAGCAAATACAGCTGATCAGATAATTAATACTGAAGATGAAGACTTACTTTTAGCTATTTCTACTTATACTGAATATGTCCAGTCAATCTGGGATATTGCAGAAATGGCTAATTTAATCGGTTTACAGGATGTTTGCACGTTTATTAATAATAATGTAATGGAGCTTGGAGGGCAACCAATAGAGATAAGAGGTAATGCCCAAGAATTATTATTAGTTTGGCCAGAGTTAGTAATAACTTATTTGCAGACTCCAAATCAAGGTGTAGAAGCTTTATTGACTAATCTCCAACAATGGCCTACACCACCAGAAAATATTACAGAATTAAAGCAACATCTAATACCAACTTTACAAACTATTGAATTGGCAGCACCAGATGTATTAGAACTAGTGCGTAGCCAGATTGTTGATTTAACCGAGGGGTTGTCAGCCGCTCTTGAGGTATGTATGTCTATGGAAAATGATAATCCCGCTTTGTTAGAAGCAATTGAAGAATATACAAATAAAGTACAAGAAATTTGGGATGTAGCCGAAATGGCTAATCTGGATGGATTGCAGGAAGTTTGTACTTTTATCAATGATAATTTAATGCTTGTTAGTCAACAGGATAATAAGCTTGCCAGCCAATCTCAATTTATCTCATGGCCAACTAAAGTATTAGAATATTTAACCACTCCAGAAACTGGTGCTACTGAATTAGTAAACTTTTTACAAGAATCTACTTGGCCAACACCATTAGATACTGAAACTAGTGATAAGCTATTAATTTTATTAACTACTCCTGCTAATGTAGAAGAAGTATTAATTGCAGAAGAATTGATTCCTGAAGTTCCAGTAGATGTTGTAGCTATTCCTGCGGAAGATTTAACTCCTCTTAATATAGAAGTAAATACAGATATTTCTCTAGGTAGTGCAGAAGTAGTAGAGATTCTCACTGGAGAGCTTGAATTTGCTAAAGAAGATTTAGCTAAAGAGCTTGACCGAATCATGACTTCAGATAATATTGAAGCAGTTGAAAATTATACTGAACAAGTGCAACGGTTAAATATTGCAGCTGAGATGGTAGGTTTGGAAGGATTACAAACTGTTTGTACTTTTATCATTGATAATGTAATGGCTGTTAGTACATTGGAAATAGCAAATCGTATTACTGCCAAATCAGCATTAGAAGGTTGGCCAAACTTGTTATTAGGATATTTCACTAGTCCTACTACTGGAGTTTTGCCATTAGTAGAATATTTTAGATTATCTACTTGGCAACAACCTTTAAATGATGAAGCTGCCAGAACTCTAGCGACTCAGCTTATAGCTGGTTCTAGTGCCGAAGAAGAGGAAGAAGATGAAGCAAATAAACGGCAAATTCAAGCTACCCCAGAAGATGTAGTATTAAATGTTCCTGAAGATATAAATCCTGAATTATTAGAAGCTTATTTACAAGAAACCCCACAACATGCTCAAGAATTTTCCGAAGCAATTCAAAATATTATTCAAGGAGCAGATGTATCTGAAATTGAAAGAGCTCAAAGACTTGCTCATACTCTAAAAGGTTCGTCCAATATTATTGGTATCAAAGGTATTGCCAGTATGGGACACCATTTGGAGGATACCTTAGAATATCTAGCAAAACATAAAGTTACTCCACCAAAAGAATTGACCGATACTATGGTGGAAGCTGCTGACTGTATCGAAATGATGGTTGATTATTTATTAGGACAAGATGATGCACCAGAACAGTCTTTAAAAGTATTGCAATCAGTTTTGGATTGGGCGAATAGAATTGATAAAGGTAAATTAGATGACGCTCCACTAGTTCCAACTAAACCAGCTCCAGTCGTTACCTCAGAAGTTAAATCAGAATCTAAAATAACTCCTGCTAAGAAATCTGATAAACCTGCGGCTACTGGTGAAGTTGAACAATTTCTACGAGTTCCAACTAAAACAGTTGACGAATTAATGCGTTTGGTTGGGGAATTATCAATTTCATTAGGACAAATTCAGGAACGAATGCGGCATGTTGTGCATAACACTCGTTTATTAACAGAACAAGATTTGATTCTACATGAAAAAACTTTTGAGTTAGAAAATTTGGTTGATGTGCGTGGTATTACTGGAGTTGGAGGCAATAATAAACAAACTAACCAAAAAGATGAAAGTTTTGATCCATTAGAATTTGAAGAATATAATGAATTACATAGCGTAGCTCATAGCTTTATTGAATCAATAGCTGATAATAGAGAATTAACCTTAACAATTCAAGAAGATTTAGTTGATTTAGATACAATGTTAATTCGTCAGGAAAGATTGAATAAAGATTTCCAAACTAACATTATGACAACTAGGATGGTACCTGCAAGTACTTTGTTATCTAAATTGCAACGTAATGTACGACAGACTTGTAGATCTACTGGTAAAAAAGCAGAATTGGAAGTTTCTGGTACTGATATTTTAATGGATAGTGATGTAGTAAGTAATTTAGGTGATCCATTACAACATATTTTACGAAATTCGATTGATCATGGCTTAGAAAGTGCCGACGAACGAGTTATGTTAGGTAAATCAGAAACTGGTATTATTAAACTTAGTTTTTATCGGGAAGGTAATAATATTGTAGTAAAATGTCAAGATGATGGCCAAGGTTTAAATTATACTAATATTCGTTATGCTGCTATTCAGCGTGGATTAATTACTGAAGACCAAGAACTATCTGATAGAGAGCTATCTAGGTTAATTTTGATGTCTGGTTTTTCAACCAAGTCTGGTGTAACCCAAATGTCTGGGCGTGGAGTTGGTATGGATGTAGTACACACCAGCATTAAAGAAATGAAAGGTACATTAGATTTAGTCTCTGAAACTGGCAAAGGTACTACCATTATAATTAAATTACCTATGACTTTGGTAACAGTACATGTATTATTAATACGAGTAGGCGAACTTATCTTTGGAATTCCTAGTAACACCTTAGAACGAGCTTTAGCAGCTGGAATATCTGAATTTTATAAGGTTGGAGAAGAGATTACTCTGAAAATGGATAAAGATGTTTATTCGTTGAAATCTTTATCTGACCTGTTGAATATTAAAGGTGATAAAGATGTTATTGATGAACAAGAAGAACGGCCTATTATTTTGGTGCATGAAGAAACTGGTGTCACAGCAGTAGTAGTAGATGAATTACTGGATACTCATGATTTAGTTATGAAAAATATGGGTAACTATGTTAAGGATGTACGTGGTGTATCTGGGGCTAGTATTTTAGGTGATGGTAGTCTAATCCCGTTACTGGACGTACCAGAATTATTACGTTCGCCAGTTAAAATGACAATGCGACCAATTGAAAATCAAGATTCCACTGAAGATACTGCTTCTAATATTCCTAACATTATGATTGTAGACGATTCTCTAAGTGTAAGAAAGTCTTTATCATTATTAGTTGAAGATGCCGGATTTAATGTTTTATTAGCAAAAGATGGGGTAGAAGCGATTGAAGTGATGAATCAAACTCAACCAAACGTTATGTTAGTAGATATGGAAATGCCACGTATGAATGGCTTAGAACTTACTGCCCATGTACGAGCCAATCAAGCTACTCAAAATTTACCAATTTTTATGATTACCTCTAGAACAACGGAAAAACATAAGGAACAGGCTAAATCTGCTGGAGTTAGTGCTTATTTGACTAAACCTTATCAAGAAATAGAACTAATGGATTTGATTGATAAAGCTTTAGTTAATTAAGAATAGACCTATTTCCTAAATAATGATATATAAATGTAGGATGCAATGAACGAAGGGAATTGCATCAATAATGCAACTTGAAAGATGTAATTCGTAAACTCATTACATCCTACATAAAGTCTGTATTTAGGAAGTCAAATATATTGCGTATAATATGATATTTTTTAGGTTCAATAGTTTACAATTGCCTTAAAAATTTCATATCAAATAGCCTAAAGATACTTTATCTAAAAGATATATAATTTTAAATATTATGGGATATAAAGCTAGTGAAGGGAAAATATTTAATTGATATGGGTCGTGTGCGAATTGAACGCACGACCAACGGATTAAAAGTCCGGTGCTCTACCAACTGAGCTAACGACCCAATTAAAACAACCATGATAACACATTAAAAATATAAAGCAAGACTTTTGCTAAAAAAATAATTAATTAATATAAAATTCCTAAATAAGGATAAATGTAGGATGCAATGAACGAAGTGAATTGCATCAAGATGTAATTCGTAAACTCATTACATCCTACATATAGTTAGTTGTTTCGGGAATGTAGCGAAGCGGATTTCCCGAAACATTCTGGCATTGGTAAAGGTAATGTAACAATGAAAGTAATTAAAAATTATTCAAGTTAAATTAAAAAAATATTGCTAACTTTTTAAGAAAGTAATAAAGTATACAAATTGCGATATTTTTATTTTTGATTACCTTAGGAGGTTTTCACCATGCCAAAATGGTATTTAGTTTTAAGTATATTATTGAGTAATATGGTTTTTGCATATGGAAGTGGCACTACAACAAATGCTCAAATTACTAATGATAAATGTATTAAATGTCATAATTCTGTCACACCAGGTATTGTTAAGCAATATCTTGATAGTCCAATGACTCAATTAACAAAAAAACCGGTTTTATGTCTTGATTGTCATAGTTTTGAACATCAAACTGCTGACGATGCTTATAAAGCTAAATTACCAACTGCTGATAGTTGTGCCGAAAAATGTCATAATGAGCAATTGGTTCAAATGCGTGAAGGGAAACATAATTTAGCATGGTTTGGGATGAAATCTCAAATTGCCTATCATGGTCAGCCAGCACCGATTGCTGGTGACGGTTATCGTGGTTGCTCTGGTTGTCATAAAATTGGTCAAAAAGGTTTAATGGGAATTCAGGAAGGTTATCCAGATGAACTTGAAAGTGATGCTGGTAAAGAAATTTCTGAATATCGTTATGGTAATGCTCAGTGTGATGCCTGTCATACTCGCCATAGTTTTAAAAAATCTGAAGCTCAAGACCCTAGAACTTGTTCCAATTGCCATATGGGATTTGACCATCCACAATGGGAAATGTACATGTCCTCCAAACATGGAATTATTTGGGATATTGAAAAAAATCAAAATGTTGATGGACGAACTCCAACTTGCCAAAAATGCCATATGGCAGAAGGTAATCATGCAGTTAGGACTTCTTGGGGATTTTTAGGACTGAGAATTCCAACTAAGGAAAATGTATTAGGTTTGATTAAAGTTGCTCCTAGTTTGGAAGAACCTTTGACTAGTTTGGCCAAACACTTGCCAGATGGTAATTATGCAGATGTGGATGATGATCCAGGATGGGTATTAGATCGGGCTATAATTTTACAAGCTGCTGGAATTTTAGATGCTAATTTACAACCTACAGAACGGTTTATTGAAATTGTAGTGCAAGGTGAAGCTGCCAGTGGTCCAAGTAGATTTAATGAAATGCGAGCAGAAATGAAAGCAATTTGTAATGATTGTCATGCCAAAGATTTTGTGGCTGGCCATTTTAATGCTTCAGATAACATTATTAAATCTGCTGACCATGAGTTTGCTAAAGCTATTAAAGCAGTTCAAGGTTTGTATAAAGATGGAATTTTACAGAAACCTGAAGGCTGGAAATACGCTCCAGATTTATTACAATTTTACGATGCAAAGACTAAAGTTGAACAAGAATTATATTTAATCATGTTGAAATATCGACAACGAGCTTTCCAAGGTGCATTTCATGCTAGTAATGATTACATGCACTGGTATGGTTGGGCGCCAATGAAAGCTTCGATCAATATTATTTTAGAAGAAGTCAAACATATGCGGGAAGCTGCTGAAGCTGTTAAAACTGAGAAATAGAGGTTAAGGTAGGTGACAATGTTGCCTACCAAATATAAATCATACGAAATCAGTGTGGAGTTTAATTTACTTATGGTTGTTATTTAGATGGCAAGGAATTATGTTGGATGGTATTGTAAATTTGAACGTCCATACTAAATCAAGTTCAAAAATATTGTAATAAATACCCTCTAGAATTTGGAATTTATTTATTAATAGATGATTCCAAAGGAGTTTTAATTTAAAGTAAAAAATATTATTTCAATATGCTACAAATTTCTCCACAAGACAAAGATTGGTATCTAAAAGATATAGCAAAGGTAGTTGATATTATTCATAGACTAATATTCTAAGTTGATAATTTTAAGAAAATTAAAAATCAGATTGGTGTTTTATAGTTATTTTAAGAGGTGATTTATGAAACGAACAGTGGCTATTATGCAGCCATATTTTTTCCCATATATTGGTTATTTTCAGTTAATTAATAGTGTGGATATATTTGTGATATTTGATGATGTTAATTATTTGAAAAAGAGTTACATTAATAGAAATATTATATTAATAGGGGGTGAAAAAACAAAAATTACACTAGAACTTGTTGGAGCTAGTCAAAATAAATTAATAAATAAAATTGAAGTAGGTAGTAATAGAAATAAACTTGAATACTCTTTCGAATAGAAGTAAATATGAAAAATCCAAATAGCTTTTTAAAAATCGCAGTCCACGGTGTTCCACGTTCTGGTACTTCTTGGATTGGAGAAATTATTAATAGTTCTCCAAACACAATTTATAGATATCAACCATTATTTTCATATGCACATAAGGATTATTTAACTGATAGTTCAACAAATGAAGAAATAAATCAATTTTTTGTCAGACTTTATAATTGTGATGATGATTTTACTAATCAGAAAGAAAAACGTAATTCAGGTGATTTTCCTCAATTTAATAAAGAGGAAATTACACATGTTGTTTATAAAGAAGTTCGGTATATGAATATACTTTTCAACTTGATGAAAAAATCAAATAATATAATCCTTTGTGCTATTATACGAAACCCTTTGTCGGTTATTAATTCTTGGCTTAATGCACCAAAAGAATTTAGAAAAGATATAGGATGGTCTGAACTAGAAGAATGGCGCTATGCATTTAAAAAAAATCTTGGTCATCCTGAAGAATTTCACGGATTTGAGAAATGGAAAGAAGCAACTAATATTATTTTAGAATTACAAAAAGCATATCCTAATCGTGTATATTTATTAAAATATTCTGATATGCTGGTCAATCCTGAATATGAAACTGAAATGCTTTTTAACTTTCTAGGTCTTAAAGTTACTGATCAAACAAACAAATTTTTAAGAAAAAGTACAAACTATGACAGGAAAGACTTTTATGCTGTTTATAGAAAAAACCAAAATGATAATAAATGGAATGTAGAATTACAAAAAAAAATATCAGAACAAATATTAGATGACTTAAAAGGTACACAACTTGAGATATTTGTCTAAGAATAGGATAATGAGGTTAAACTCGAAACAAATTTTGAACAAAAGAGATGATTCAATAAAAATTGGATTATAATCTATTGATATGTGGATTTATATAAAATAGTTGGGTTTTATAATTTTTATATTATATATGGTTAGTATCGTTATAAATATTCCCAGATGGTGATGCTTAATGCCATTAAGTTAATGGCAACAATGAAGGATTAACTATGGTTTGTAGTTGGCAATTAGGTTAATATACTGAACAAATAGAAAATTTTTTAAATAATTATCAATCTTCACATCAGGATAATTTATACTTAGTTTTCAAAATACTAAATGTTAAAAAACGTTGGAAAGTGGATCTTGAACCAGATTTTATTAATATATAGATTATATTACCAATATTAAATTAGAGAAATTTTTATAATGATCTTAGGAATAATGCAACCCTATTTCTTCCCTTACTTAGGGTATTTCGATCTGATTAATTATTCAGATAAGTGGATTGTTTTTGATACGGTTCAGTATATGAAAGGTGGTTGGGTGAATCGTAATCGTATTCTATTTCCACAAAAACAATATGGTTATATTACAATTCCTGTTAAAAAACATAAACTTAATATAGCAATTAAAGATATTGAAATTAGCAAAAATTTTAAATGGTGTAATAATATCTTAGCTCAACTTAAACATTACAAGAGAAAAGCTCCATATTTTGATGATGTTTATCAGTTAGTAGAAAAATCTTTGGAAATTGAAGAATATTCACTTTCACGATTAAATGTAAAAATTTTGGAAAAGGTGTGTCAATTTATTGAGATACCTTTTTCTTATGATTATTTTTCCGAGATGAACTTAGAACTGGGAGCTATCAATGAAGCTGAGGATTGGGCATTGCAAATTTCAAAAGTTTTGAAGGCAACAGAATATGTTAACGCTCCTGGAGGTATAGCCATTTATAATCCGTTAAATTTTGATACAGCTGGAATTAACTTAACTATTCGCCAATTGCCTGAATTTGAATATATTTGCAAAGGTTATGATTTTTTACCGCATTTATCTATTATTGATGTTTTAATGTGGAATAAACCTGCTGATGTAAAAAACTATCTTGATAATAAATTAGCTTAATACAAGCGTTCTAAAGTTGTAAAACTATAAGAATAATGGTTTTTTTCGTCTGGTAGATAATTCTGTCTATAAATTTCTTGCCATTGTTCAGCTATATATTCAGGGAAGTAAGTATCACCAGTAAATTTGGCATGAATCCTTGTTATATACATACGTTGTACATATGGTAATAGCATCGTGTAAATTGCCATTCCTCCAATAACTATTGCTTCATTATATTTGTCGCTGAAGTTTAATATCTTATCCAAATTATTGAATATCTGGCAATTATCAATAATCAGGTCTGGATTATTGCTGATAATCACATTTAACCTACCTTTCAAAGGATGTCCTATTGATTCATGAGTTTTGCGACCCATTATAATTGGTTTACCCATTGTTATAGTACGAAAATGTTTAAGATCAGCTGGCAAATACCAAGGTAGACTATTATTATTTCCGATTAAACCATTTTCATCCATTGCTACACAAAGAGTTAACATTTTAGCTAGAAAATTTTTCCCGAGTTTCATCCTGCGTTTTACAATCAATGCACTTAATTGCAGTCGGTCTAGCTTCTAACCTACGAATCCCGATTTCAGACTCACAACCAGTACAGTAACCATATTCTTTATTATCAATACTGGTAACTGCAATATCAATTTTTTTAATTAATTTACGTTCTCTATCCCTAGTACGCAATTCTATCCCAAATTCTTCTTCTTGAGTAGCACGATCATTTGGATCAGGATAAATCCCAGCTTCATCTTGCATATGGTGTAATGTTCTATCCACTTCTGTCATTAAAGTTTTTTTCCACTCCAATAAAATTTGCTTAAAATGGGTAAGTTGCTTATCAGACATATATTTCTCACCCTTATTTATTTTATAAGGAGTAAAGTTTGGATCGATGATATTATCAGACATAATTATTTTTCTCAAAGGTCAAGCTTCTGTAAAACTTATTGGTTATATTTTTTAGATTGTATAATAATATTCAAGATTATAACTTTAATGCTTTTTCAACAGCCTCTATACGAGATTGACATTTTTTATAAGCGATAGTGGCTTCATTCACCATTTTTACCAATTTATCAACATCTAAGTCTTCTTGGTCACGCATCGTTTCAGCAATTTTTTGTAATTTACAATAATTTTTAAGATAAGAATCTGTTGTGCTTGGCATCATTATTCTCCGTATGATAATTTCTAAATTAGGCGGCTAAATATATTAATCTGCTGAAATGAATTATTATGTGATTTATATTTTATCAAATATTAGACATCTTTCCTAAAAAACGAAAGTAATATAGCTATGTATGATTGTATTACCGACGTGAAATTGACAAAAGCTATACAGTTAATTACAAACTTTATGTAGGATGTAATGAGTTTACGAATTACATCTTGATGCAATTCCCTTCGGTCATTGCATCCTACATTTATCCTTATTTAGGAAAGATATCTATTAATAATCCACTAACTTATCAAAATCCAAAGTAGCAAAATAGTCTTTGACAGTTTCTGCTCTACGAATTTCCATAATATCACCATTATTTCGTAATAATAATTCAGCAGAACGCAATTTGCCATTATAATTAAAACCCATTGTATGACCATGAGCCCCAGCATCATGAATTATAATAATATCTTCAATATCTAAATGAGGTAACTTACGATCAATAGCAAACTTATCATTATTCTCACAAAGTGAACCAGTTACATCATACAAAGTATCGTAATCTAAATTTTCTTTATCTAATACTGTAATATGATGATAAGCATTATATATTCCAGGCCGCATTAAATTTGCCATACAAGCATCAAGCCCAGCAAAATTTTTATAGGTTTGCTTAATATGGCGTACTTTTGTTACAAGATAACCATATGGACCCGTAATCATACGGCCACATTCCATATACAATTTAATGGGAGCTAAATTATATGATTCATACTTGGCTTTAATTCCTTCACTAATTATATTTAAATCAACTGCTTTTTCTTCTGGTTTATAGGGAATTCCAATTCCACCACCAATATTAACAAATTCAAACTGAATTCCAACTGTTGTCGAAATTTCTTCTACTAATTTAAACAACATTTCAGCAGTTTCAATAAAATAATTTGGATCAAGTTCATTGGAAGATACCATTGCATGAATACCAAATCTTTTTATTCCATATTTTTTCGCAAGACTATAACCAGTAAACAATTGCTCACGAGTAAAACCAAATTTAGCCTCTTCTGGATGGCCAATAATTGTTGAACCAGTTCGTAAATTACCGGGATTATAGCGAAAACAAATTAATTCTGGCAGGCTAACATATTGTTTTAAAAAATCTATATGACTAATATCATCAAGATTAATAATAGCTCCTAATTCGATTGCTTTTGCAAATTCTTCGACTGGAGTATTATTAGAACTGAACATTATTTCTTCGCCAACAATACCACATTTTTCAGCAATTAAGAGTTCTGCTAAAGAGCTACAATCCATACCAAAACCTTGATTTTTTAACAGTTTAAGTAGATATGGATTTGGATTAGCTTTTACTGCAAAGTATTCTTTAAAACCATGATTCCAAGTGAAAGTTTTATTAAATTTTTTGGCATTATCTTGGATTCCTATTTCATCATATAAATAAAAAGGAGTTGGATAATGTTTAATTATTTGTTCTAATTTGTTTTTATTAAAAGGAATTTCTAACATAATGCTATTATTAATGGTTGTTGGAGTGCAAAATTTATTTTGCAAATAATTTCAATTAAATACTGATGTTTTTTAATTTTTCAGAGGAATTTAATATATTGCAAAATAAATTTTGCACTCCTAATTTTAAGATTCTATATTTATAAGTGAAATAATGTTCCAAATTGTTGATAACCATATAAACCAATTAAACTTATAGGGATCATGATTAATAATAAAAAACTAAATTGGGCTATTAAATAAGGTTTGCCAGTTTCTAAGCTAGATTCGATAGCATTACCAACTATATCGGCTATAAAGTCTACTATAAAACCAGTTACAAATCCCATTACTCCACCAGCGATAAAACCAGTTACAAATCCAGCGGTACTAACTCCTATTCCAACAGCAGCCCCAACTGTTATACCTACGGCAACTCCACCAGCCACAATTATAGCGATATCATTTGCAATAATTACTGCCATAAAATTGGTTATAATTATTAGTAAGAAAATAGTTGTACCAATAATGATTCCAGTTACTATATCAACTGCTATGTGAACTGCCACAATTCCACCGACAATACCAGCTAAAATACCTGCCAACAATACCATTATTGCTACTAATATATTTCTACTAGTATTTAACCAACCAGTTAGCAACCAACAACTGAATATTAGTAGACTAAACAGCCAAAAAGTATTTGGTAACCAATCTTTTTCAATATAAGGTAATAGTCCTAACGGTAATGCTAATGTCAATATTAACATCGGCCACCAAATCAAACTACTAATCAACCAATTACCAATTTGAACATCATCTTTTTTACCAAATATATTTCTATATTCTTGTAATTGTTTAGGAACAACTAACATCCACCATAATAAACGCAAATAATCTACAGGATTTAATGCAGAAAGTTGTTTGAATTTATTTGGTTTATAAGTATCTATATTATTGTTAATTAATGGTGGAACTTGTAATTCAACAGTTTCTATAGGTTCTTCAATAGTCACTAATTCTAAAGCAATAGCCCAGGTTTGTACTGCCCATTCACTGGCAACTTGGTCTAACCATAAATTATCGAATAAACGTTGAGACAAATAATCAGATATAATGTCTAATGGCAACGCTTGTGGCGGATTAGCTAATTCTTTAGGAATTCCTTCCTTAACTGCATTAACCAACACAAATACTTCACGTTTATGTTCACTACCACAAGCATTACGTAAAAAAAAATCACAACGTTCAGCATCTTCACCTAAACCAGAACCATGTTGTTTTACTAGCTCACATAATTTTTCACGAGGAAAATCTTGCATAATTTTAGTCTAAATTAAGATTACAATATGATAAAATATGGTGCATAATTCTAAACACCTGTTTAATCTAAAAAATTATTTAGAAATTAAAGCTTTGACAAAATCATCTGCTTCAAAAGGACGTAAATCATTTACTTGTTCGCCAATCCCAATAAAACGAATTGGTAATTGAGTCTGTTTAGCTATAGCAAATACAATTCCACCTTTAGCAGTGCCATCAAGTTTAGTTACAGTTATCCCAGTAACACCTATTGATTGATGGAATTCTTGAGCTTGAACTAAAGCATTTTGACCAGTTCCTGCATCAACTACCAACATTACTTCGTGTGGAGCATCTGGATCCAACTTATTTATAACTCGACGAATTTTCTTTAATTCTTCCATTAAATTACTTTGAGTATGCAAACGACCAGCTGTATCAGCAATTAATACATCAATATTACGAGCAGTTGCAGCTTGTAAAGCATCGAAAATAACTGAAGCCGAATCAGCTCTATCATGTTGGGCTATAACTGGCACATTGTTACGTTCACCCCAAACTTTTAATTGTTCAACGGCTGCAGCTCGAAAAGTGTCACCAGCGGCTAACATCACCGAGCGTCCTTCAGTTTGAAAACGTTTAGCTAACTTACCAATAGTAGTAGTTTTACCAGCTCCATTAATACCAATCATTAGGATAACAAATGGTTTATCATTATCTGGTAGTACCAAAGGAGCTTCCACAGTTTTCAATGTTTCTCGCATATTATCTTGCAAAGCATATAATAGTGCTTCCGAATCAGATAATTGTTTTCTGTTTACCTGTTCAGTTAAATTCATCATCATTGCATTGGTAGCCTCAATTCCTACATCAGAGGTTAGCAATAAAGTTTCAATTTCTTCTAGCAATTCATCATCAATTGCTTTTTTACCTAATAATAAATTAGTCAATCCAGAAGTAAAATTTTCACGAGTCTTATTTAACCCCTGTTTCAAACGAGCAAATAATCCTGGTTTTTTTACTGATTGAACTTCTGGTTTTTCTTCTTGAAATTTTTTAAATCCGAACATATTTAATCTACAAATAAAATTGATAGAAATAAGAAAATTATATTAATTTTCACTTGAAAGCAAAACAACGTTTAAATATTATAGAGACATTCATGGTTTTATCAAAATAATTATTAATTAAAATATGGTTTCTCAACTAATTTTATAGAAAACTTGAAACTATTTCAATGCAAATACTGATTAATCCATTCTATAATTCGGGGCTTCCTTAGTAATAGATACATCAT
This sequence comes from Thioploca sp., assembly GCA_030627235.1. GTDB lineage: Bacteria > Pseudomonadota > Gammaproteobacteria > Beggiatoales > Beggiatoaceae > DRQV01. The sequence goes on along the minus strand of DAOUSL010000057.1, from coordinate 9,578 downwards.
GAACATGGCTTTCACGCATTCCTGCTTGGCTAATTTTAATAAATGTCGTTTTAGTACGCATTTCTGCTAAAGTATTACAGCCGGTATAACCCATACTAGAGCGGACTCCTCCTAATAATTGATGAATAATATCAATTAAATGACCTCTATGTGGTACTCTACCTTCAATACCTTCTGGAACTAATTTATTATCTTCACTAACTCCTTCTTGAAAATAACGGTCTTTTGAACCTTGAGCCATAGCTGCCAACGATCCCATACCTCGATAAGTTTTATAGGCTCGACCTTGGTATAATTCTACTTCACCAGGAGATTCTTCAGCTCCAGCAAATAAACCACCGATCATAATAGAATAAGCTCCAGCAGCAATAGCTTTGGCAATGTCTCCTGAATAACGAATTCCACCATCTGCAATTAATGGAATACCAGTTCCTTTAAGTGCTTCTGCGGTATCGTTAATAGCGGTAATTTGTGGTACTCCAACTCCAGCTACAATACGAGTAGTACAAATAGAACCTGGACCAATTCCTACTTTCACAGCATCAGCTCCAGCATCTGCTAAGGCTTTAGCTCCTGCTCCAGTTGCAATATTGCCTCCTATAACTTGCACCTCTGGATGTTGTTGCTTAACCCATTTAACACAATCTAGCACACTTTGAGCATGGCCATGTGCGGTATCTACAATGATAACATCTACTCCAGCTTCAGCTAAAGCAACTACTCTGGCTTTACTATCTTTACCAGTTCCAACAGCTGCTCCAACTCGTAAACGACCATGTTCATCTTTACAAGCGTTAGGTTTTTCAGTAGCTTTTTGAATATCTTTAACTGTAACCATTCCACGTAGTTGAAATTCATCATTTATGATTAATATTTTTTCAATCCGATGTTTATGTAATAAATAAGCAATTTCATCTCTACTAGTTCCTTCTTGGACGGTAACTAATCGTTCTTTAGGAGTCATTATGCTAGTAACTGGTTCATTATAATGAGTTTCAAATCTTAAATCACGACTAGTAACAATCCCAACTAAAAATCCTTTATCAACTATTGGAACTCCAGAAATATTACGTGCCTTAGTCAGTTCTAAAACTTTTTTAACACTGGTGTTAGGAGAAATTGTAAATGGGTCGCTTATAATACCACTTTCAAATTTTTTGACTTGTCTTACTTGTTGAGCCTGCATTTCGATAGTCATATTTTTATGTACTATACCAATTCCACCTTCTTGAGCCATAGTAATAGCCAAACGTGCTTCAGTAACAGTATCCATTGCCGCCGATACTAATGGAATATTAATCTTAATTTCCCTAGTTAATAAAGTATTAAGCTTAACTTGTTTAGGTAAAATTGTAGAATGGGCTGGTAATAATAAAACGTCATCAAAAGTTAAACCGTCTTGGATTATACGCATAATTTTTTAATTCTATTTAGTTATTTAATTTGTAAATTGAAATTTTGTAGTTAAATATATATGTAAAGTTCAATACCTTTGCCAATGTCAAAATGTTTTGGGAATTAGGTATGATTTCCCGAAATCATGATATTACTTAGGTTTCGAGAAATCCGCTATGCTCCATTCCCGAAATAATAGACCTCTTGCATAAGTAAGATAACTTATTGATTTTATTATATTTCTTTATTAAAGATAAACTCAATTATATCAAATACTTATCAATACTTATGCAAGAAGTCTAATAATTGGCGAAGGTATTGTAAATTTTATTCAATTATTTATCATTATGATTGTTTTAAAAAATTATTCAAAGTTTAAAACTAGTTTCAATTAATTTGGTGAATTTTAGTTTAACCAATTTTTTTATCTTGATTTTAAAATTACGATTGGATTTTAGGTTTTTGCTTGTTATAATGACTATCAATTTAATTATTACTGATGGTAGACCTATATATTAGTTATCTAAATAGTCAAATTCTTGTAATTTAAACCAATTAATTTGATTATTTATAACTTATTTAACCTTTTTATTTCCAATATTTTTTCTATAAATATAGAAATTATTTATTATCAATTCAAAATATTTTGGCCGACTATTCTATTTTTTCATAATATAATTTAAGAGCTAAAATTTTATGATCAAGTTTTTTACTACTAACTTTAAAAAAATCTTTGTTGAATTAATAAAATGAACACTAAAATATTTTATAAAAGTATAGAAATTATTCTTATAACTAAGTTACTCATGGGATGTGCTACCCAAACCACATTGGGGCAAATACCAGAAGATCAAAATACTCAACAATTTACGACTGAATTTGTATCTCAACGTCAAGAGTATATGTATAAAATCTTAGTTGCTGAGATGGCTCGATTGCGTGGTGATAATATTTTAGCTGCTAATAATTTTCTTGATATTGGTATTAAAACTGAAGATTTAATTATTATTGAACAGGCAACTCAACATGCTTTGATAGCTCAGGATTATAATATTGCAATGAAAGCAGCCCAATTATGGGTAACTTTAGCTCCTAATAATCCTTATGCACGTCAAATACTAGGAAGAGTATTGTTACAGCAAAAACATACTGATGAAGCTGTAGTTCATTTAGAAGCAATGATTGATACTTTTAAAGATAATCCTATCCAATTAAGATCAGTATTAGAAGATATATTAGAACAACATCAAGATAGAGAACAAGTAATAGAATTATTAGAAAAATTACTGATTAAACGTCCTGAAAATCCAGTAATATTATTAATATATTCACATATTTTATTGCAAGAAGAACAATTTAAGCCAGCTTTAAAAAATTTAAATATGCTTTTGACAATAGATCCAGGAAATATTGAGGCTGTACCTTTGTATGCTCTTGTTCTAGATAGAGATAATAGATTAACTGAAGCTTTGCAATGGATGCAACAATCCTTAAATAAATATCCAGATAATTCTGAATGGCGTTTAATGTATGCACGTATGTTAGCAGATGTTGCCCAATTTGACGAATCTATCCGTCAGTTTGAATTAGTATTAGTAAAATATCCAGATAATCCTGATATTTTATATGCTTTAGGAATATTATTTATCCAAAATAAACAATTTACCGAGGCTAAAACCAACTTCTTAAATTTAATTAGAATTGGAGAACGGACTAACAGTGCTAATTATTATTTGGGACATATCGCTCAACAAAAAAATGATTTAGATAAAGCTTTGTTTTGGTATAAAAAAGTTAAAGATGGACCAACTTATCTAAATACTCAAGCCAGAATTGCATTAGTCATGGTTGAGCAAAATCACTTGGATGAAGCAGTTGAGTATTTACGCAATGTGCCAATTAGTGACACGGAAGATGCAGTTAATTTAATCCAGCTTGGAGCAGAATTGTTAATTGAGAAAAAACGTTATAAACCAGCTTTAGATATGTATAATCATGCTCTTAGTTATACTCCAAATCATCCTGATTTACTATATATGCGGGCATTATTATATGAAAAAATGGGTCGAGTCAAAGACGTTGAGACTAGTTTGCGGCGTTTATTAGTAAATGATCCAAATAATATTAATGCTATGAATGCTTTAGGTTATACTTTGATAAATAATACTAATCGTTATCGAGAAGCTTATGATTTAATTAAAAAAGCTATTAATTTAGGTGGAGAAGAATATTATATTTTAGATAGTATGGGTTGGGTTTTATATAAGATGGGTAATTATGTTGAATCCATCGCATATTTGCGAAAAGCCCATGCCAAAAATAATGATGCCGAAATTGCTGCTCATTTAGGAGAAGTATTATGGCAAAATAAAGAACAACATGATGCTGAACAAATATGGTCTAAAGCTTTGAAAAAATCCCCTAAAAATGAAAAATTAAAATCTGTAATTCAACGATTTTCACCAAAATTATTTAAAAACACTACGACCAAAAACTAGTTTAACAAAAAATCTGGAATACTTTCTGTTGGATTAATTTTGGTATTCACCATCTGCCAAATTTTCAAATCTAGTGATATTACCGTTGAAATTAAGCCTATTCATACCAATTGGACCATTACGTTGTTTAGATATTATGATTTCTGCAATTCCTTTATCTGGACTTTCTTCATTATAGACCTCGTCTCGATAAATAAAGATAATTAAATCAGCATCTTGTTCTATACTACCACTTTCACGCAAATCTGACATTTTAGGTCGTTTATCAGTTCGTTGTTCTAAACTACGATTTAGCTGAGATAATGCTAAAACTGGTACATTTAATTCTTTTGCTAATGATTTAAGAGACCGAGAAATCTCTGAAACTTCATTTGCTCGGCTTTCACCATTTCCTGGTACTTGCATTAGTTGTAAATAATCAATTACGATCAGGCTAAGTTGACCTTGTTCTCGTGCTAATCGTCTAACTTTAGCCCGTAGTTCAGTGGGACTTAGAGCAGGAGTTTCATCAATAAATAAAGGTGCTGTGGCTAATTTAGTAACTGCATTAGTAATTTTAGGCCAATCATCATCATCAAGTTGGCCATTACGAACCTTCTGTAGATTAACTTCAGCAATAGATGAAATCAAACGCATAGCGAGCTGTTCATTGGACATTTCCATACTAAATACAGCAACTGGCATATGTTTTTCAATTGCTACATGACCGGCAATATTCATAGCAAAGGCAGTTTTACCCATTGATGGACGGCCAGCCGCTATTATTAAGTCAGACCGTTGTAAACCAGAAGTTTGCTGATCGAATTGTTTAAATCCAGTTTCCATCCCAGTGATTGATCCAGTTTGTCGAGAAAGGAGATCAATTCTATCTATAGTAGCAGTTAGAATATCTTCTATCTTGATAAAACCATTGGTCTGTTTAGCTCCAAGTTCAGCAATCTCAAACACTCTTTTTTCTGCATTATCAAGTAATTGAGAACTAGTACGACCTTGAGTATTAAATGCGCTATCGGCAATTTCTTGACCAACTCCCATTAACTGACGTAATATAGCTCGCTCTCGTACAATTTTAGCGTAAGCAACTATATTAGCAGCACTAGGAATATTACTAGCTAACATAGCTAAATATGGGGCACCACCAATAGTATCAAGTTGTTTATGTCTCTTTAGCAAATCAGCTAAAGTTACTGGATCACAAGGGTCGCCTTTCTCATATAAACTTTTTATTGCCATAAATAAAATTTGATGTTCAGGCAAATAAAAATCTGGCTTCGTCAGTAAATCAGCAATAACAATCCAAGAATCATTATTAAGCAGTAAACCGCCCAATATTGATTGTTCTGCTTCTCTGGAAAAAGGTGGAACTTTTAAATTTTCAATAGCTAAGTCAGGAGCAATATTAGGATAGTTAAGCTCCGACATAAAATTTCCAATTGATTAGTGAGTATATATTAGGTTTAAAGTTTAACAATTTTATAAATTACCGATAATTAAATATCTTTAGGAATTGATGACATAGGTATTCCACTACTAAAAATCCCTGAAATTATCCATATAATAATAAAAGCATATATAATACGAGGTATCCAAGTAGCTAACATTTTATCATGTAACGCAATATCTTCAGATTCCAGTTTGGCATAATGTAATAACATTTCAGCTAAACTACCAGATTGTTCGCCAGTTAGGATAAATTGATTAGCGATATTATTAATATCTAGTTTTATAAAAGCTTCAGCAAAATTATTGCCAGTTCGTAAATGAGTAGAAATTTTTCTTAATTTTTGTCGTAAAGCATTATTTTCAACTACTTGGTATGATTTTGGGAGTGCTTCTAAAATTGGTAAACCTGCTTGTAGCATTAAACCTAAAGATTGAATGAAATTTAATATATCACGTCTTTTCTGCCATTTACTAAAATAAGGCAATTTTAATTTTATCAGTATATAAAAAATACCGATTAATAATATAGTTAATCCAATTGTCTCTAATAAATAACCAATGATAGTTATTTTACCAGAAAATAAATCCGGAAATGGTTGGATAAATATTGCTAATAATAATACGGTAATTGGTAAAATTAATTTGGATTTAATTTGTTTAGTTAAATTGGCTTTATCTTGATGAAATTGAGCTAATTGCTGAAAAATCTCTGTACTTTTACCACTAACTTCAGCTACTTTTATTAAAGTTACATCAATTCCAGTAAATAATTTTGCTTTAGCTCCTGCTTCTGATAAAGGTTTGCCTTGTTTGATATATTTTAAAGTTAACTTAGCTCTGTTGCCAATTTCGCCAGTGTTTAATAATTTTATGGCATTTGTAATTGGTATACCAGATTTTTCTAAGTGGGCTAATTGTGAATAGATATTGGCTAAATCTTGATTTGATAACGGTTTGTTCATATTATTTTAAGAAAGTTTGCTATATTTATTTAAGAATAATAAAGCTTCTATTGTATATTTCAATAAATGAACTTAGACTCACATACTTTTGCCAATGTTAAAATTTGTTGCTTAGGTTTCGGGAAATACGCTATGCTCCATTCCCGAAATAACCATTAATTATAATTCTACTTTCTTTGTACAGGACAAAATACAATTTATAACAAACTATTATGAACAAAACTATAGAAATAAATAATTATTATAAGAAGTTGGAAAATTATAAATATTATAGTAGTAATGAAAGTTCGATTAGGAATGCTTTTATTTCTTTGTTGGATAGTTATGCGATTGAGCAGGATTTAATTTTAGTTCCAGAACTGGCTTTTGATAGAAGTAATATTCCAGATGGAACGCTAAAAGATAAGTTTAGATTTGATTTTGGTTATTGGGAAGCGAAGGATACCAAGGATGATTTGGATAAGGAGATTGCGAAAAAAATAACTAAGGGTTATCCAACTGATAATATTATTTTTGAGGATAGTGAACGGGCGGTTTTAATTCAAAATAAGGAAACCGTGTTTGATATTGATATGCAGAACTCAGAGAAACTGGGACTGCTATTAGATAGATTTTTTGTTTATGAAAAGCCGGAAATAACTGAGTTCCATCGGGCAATTGAGCAGTTTAGGGATGATATTCCGCAAATTATTAAACCGATTAAAGCTAAAATAACTTTGGCGGCTAAATCTAATCAGAAATTTAAGGCTATTTATCAAGATTTTGTGGAAATTTGTAAGCATTCGATTGATAAGAATATTACTCAAAGTGATATTTTTGAGATGTTGTTGCAACATATTTTGACTGAAGATATTTTTAAAGTGGTTTTTAATGATAGCGATTTTCATCATGATAATAATGTTGCGAAAACGCTTAATAAATTGGAACAATCTTTTATTGATAAGGGAGAAAAAAGAACTTTATTTGCCAGTATTCGTTATTATTATGCGGCGATTAAAAGCCATTCTTTAGCGTTAACTGATTATAAGGAAAAGCAGAAGTTTTTGAATGTGTTGTATGAGAATTTTTATAAGGCTTATAATCCGAAGAAAGCTGATAAATTGGGGATAGTTTATACACCGTTGGAAATTGTGGATTTTATGATAAATGCTGTGGATTCTTTGACTTATGAGCATTTTGATAAAACTTTAGCGGATAAAAATGTCAAGATTTTAGACCCGGCAACTGGTACTGGTACTTTTTTAACTCAAATTATTGATTATATTCCAATTAATTCGTTAAAACAGAAGTATTCGGAGGATTTATTTGCTAATGAAATTTCTATTTTGCCGTATTATATTGCTAATTTGAATTTGGAGTATCTTTATCAGCAGAAAATGAATGAGTATCAGGAGTTTGAAAATATTTCTTTTGTTGATACGTTGGAATTAAATGAGTCTATTAAAGGACAGAAGGATTTATTAGGGTTGTTTAGTGATGAAAATATGTTGCGGGTTAAGCGGCAAGAACAGGCTGAAATTAATATTATTATTGGTAATCCGCCGTATAATGCTAATCAACAAAATGAGAATGATAACAATAAAAATAAGGAAGCTAAATTTATTGACGCAAGAATTAAGGAAACTTATGTTAAACATTCTAACGCTCAAAAAACTAAGGTTTATGATATGTATAGCCGTTTTTATCGGTGGGCGAGTGATAGGATTGTTCAAGATGGCATGATTGCATTTGTTACCAATTCTTCTTTTATTGATAGTAAAACTTTTGATGGATTTAGGAAAACTGTTTTTGAGGAATTTAATGAAATTTATGTGATTGATTTGGGTGGTAATGTACGGAAAAATCCTAAACTTAGCGGTACTAAAAATAATGTATTTGGGATTCAAACTGGGGTTGCTATTATGTTTTTGATTAAAAAAGCAGATTTAGGTAAATGTAAATTATTTTATTTAAATCCTTTTGCAGATTTGGATATAAAAGAACATAAACTTAGTTTTTTAAAATATAATAAATTCAATCAGTTAAAATCTCAATTTGAGTTAATTATTCCAGATAAAAATAATAATTGGTTGAATCAAACTAATAATGACTGGGATGACTTAATTCCTATGGGAACTAAAGAATGTAAATTAAATAAAACGGAAAATGCTATTTTTAAACTTTTTTCTAATGGTGTTGTGACTGCAAGAGATGCGTGGGTTTATGATTTTGATAAAACTAATTTAGAAAAGAAGATTGCATTTAATATTGAAGAATACGGTAAATATTTAAAAGATTATCAACAAAATAGACCAGATGATATTAATAATTTTGTTCATTTAAAAAATTCTATTAAGTGGACAAGGCATCTTAAAAATCAATTATCTAAAGAAAAAATCATAAAATTTGGCAAAGATAAATTATATAATTCATTGTACAGACCATTTAATAAAAAATTTATTTATTTCGATAAAGATTTAAATGAAATGCAATATCAACAATCTAAAATTTTTCCAAATGCAGAAAGTGCTAATTTAGCTATTACCTTGAATTATTCTTCTTACTCAGATCATTTTCCTGTCTTAGCAAATAATGCTTTAATAGATTTGGGTCTTTTAGTTATATTAGGTAGAGGTAGTTCTCAATCATTCCCATTTCACATTTACGACCAAAACAATGAAAAACTAGAAAATATAACCAACTACGGCTTAAAAGCTTTCCAAAGCCATTATGCTAATGAAAATATTAGTAAAAAAGATATATTTAATTATTGTTATGCAGTTTTACATTCACCGCAATATCGGGAGAAATATGCAATAAACTTAAAACAAGACCTGCCAAGAATACCGTTTTATAACAACTTTGCCAAATTGGTTGAAATTGGAGCAGAATTAATAAATTTGCACGTAAATTTTGAGCAAATAGAACCATATGATTTAACCGAATTAAACCACACAACCAATAAACCCAATACTCCAAAATTAAAACTATCTAAAACTAAAGATGAAATTTTAATCGACGAAATCACAACTCTAACCAACTTTCCACCCGAAGCTTTAAACTATAAACTTGGTAATCGCAGTGCTATAGAATGGGTTTTAGATGGTTACAAAGAAAAGAAAATCAAAGACCCAACCGTTAATAAAATGTTTAATAATTATAAATTTAGCGATTATAAACCACAAGTTATAGATTTATTAAAACGAGTTACAACAGTAAGTTTGAAAAGTTTGGAATTGATTGATAAGATTGATAAGATTGATATATAATGGTATATAAATGTTGCATCAAGATGTAATTC
>DAOUSL010000334.1 GCA_030627235.1 Thioploca sp. | reverse complement strand
TCTCCATCCATTGCATCCACTAATGTTTTAGTTATTGATAGACCTAAACCGGTACCTTTAGATTTATGATTTCTATCTCCAGATTGTTGAAAAGGTAAAAATATATTTTGTAACTCATTCTCATCTATCCCAATTCCAGTATCCCTAACTTGTAAATTAATATTTTCACCCTGACGAGTTATCTGAAAAGTTACTGTACCCTGCTCAGTAAATTTAACCGCATTACTCAATAAATTGATGAAAATTTGGCGTAGACGTTTTGCATCTCCATAAACAACTGTAGGTAAATTATCCGCAAATTCTATATTAAAATTTCACTACCGTACACTTTCATCTTCTTAATGTAAGAAATTGTTTAATAAGGAAAAGTTAAAAGATGGCAAAGGTAAAGTTTCTCTTAATAAACGCTTGAGTAGTCTTAAACCAAGTTGAAAAAGACTTAAATCACAACGACCAGCTCTATGAATGATTTTAAGCCATCCCTTTTCCTTCGCTTGCTCGCCTAAATAAATTATCCAGATATAAGCTAATGCAACAGCAATAATTAAACGAGAGACTCGTTCTGGATGGATTAAATGGCTTTTATTGAGATTGAATCCTCGTCCTTTAAAGTCTGAAAATAAAGTTTCTATCCGAAAGCGTTTTTGATACCAAGCAAAGGCTTCACCACCTGTTAATGCGTTGGTTATTAGATAGATTGGTTCTTCGTATACCCCAATATACAACAGCTCTGACAGTTAGGCTACGTTTATCGGTAAATTCTACATTATTAATTTCAGTTGTTTCACCTTTTTCAGGACAAATATCTTTGAAAATAAATCGTTCCCCTTTCTCATATAACACACTATTCTTTGCTGTTCTACAAGCAAAATACCATCCATAACTATCTATTTCTTGTAGCCATTTTACTCCATCAAATTCACCATCACCCAATATAATAACTTCAGTTTCTTCTGGAATAATGTCTCGTACAGCTTTCAATAATTCAATATGCATATTTTCAGGCAGATGTCCTACTCTTGCGAGTGACCCAAACTAATGGCAATGCTCGTCCTTTATAAATCAAACTTATCATTAAAGTCATACAACCTCTTGCTGTTGTACTGCCATCAATTGCCAACATAAGTCTTTGTTTACTCAAACATTTTATTAGTGTTATTATAAAAGGAAGATAAAATGATTCTGTATTAACGCGCTCATTTTTTAACCAACGTTGTAAACATTTAACTTTGCTTTCTTCTGCACCACCATTTTGTATTTCACCAGCAATGTTAGTTAATTTAACCTGTTTACTTTGAATAATTCCACATACAAAACCCACTAGTGTATTCAAAGCATTATTATGGCGTTTACTTGTACTTGATTTGCAAATCTTCCCAAAAGCATTGTGAATTGTACGAAAAATTTTAATAGAATCTGTCATTTTAATATAAAAATACTAAATAATATCATCTTATTATATTTTTTCAATAGGATATTTCAAAAGTGTACGGTAGTGAGAAATTTTATTGAAAATGATATTGAATACCTAAGTTCCCAAAAATTTGTACAACATAAAAAGTATTGGCACAATTATAATTTTTCAGAACCATTTTTAGTAAATCGTCGTATCACTCAGTTAGATGTTAAAACTAGTCAACGTTCTACTGGGTGTAGATTACCCACGATGTACTAAATAAAAACCTGAGTACCATATTGTTGAATTTTATTCCAAAATTGTTGCCAACGCCCTTCAGATTGTACTAAAGCTCTTAACGATAAAATTGTTTTAGCCCCCTTCTCTTTCCAACGCATACCAGAACCACATAATCTTTGCTTAACCAAAGTTTTACAAGCAGCTTCTGTTACACCCGAACCAATTGGTAAATTTTCAGTAATATGAGTTGAATAATCCATCATATGTTTATGATTTTTAAAGTATTTTTGTGCAGATAATAGCTTTTCCCTTACCTTCTTTGTCAGACTAGTTTTTTTGGACAGCTTCTCCATTTCAATTATTATCTCATCTACGGCCCCTGCTTCATGTTTGAGCTGTTCACAATGTGCGTGTAACCATGCTTCACGTT
>DAOUSL010000396.1 GCA_030627235.1 Thioploca sp. | reverse complement strand
CGGCGTTGCTGCATCAGAGTTCCCTCCATTGTGCAATATTCCCCACTGCTGCCTCCCGTAGGAGTCTGGACCGTGTCTCAGTTCCAGTGTGACTGATCATCCTCTCAAACCAGTTAGATGTCATTGCCTTGGTGAGCCATTACCTCACCAACTAGCTGATACCGTACAGTCTCATCCCAAAGCTATAAATATTTCCCTTGCTCACTTATGTGATAAAGGCATATAGAGCATTACAAGTCGTTTCCAACAATTATTCTCTTCTTTGGGGCAGATTAACTATATATTACTCACCCGTGCGCCACTTAGCTGACAATTACAGCAAGCTGTAATCCGTTCTCGTTCGACTTGCATGTGTTAGGCACGCCGCCAGCGTTCACTCTGAGCCAGGATCAAACTCTCCATAAAATAATGTTTAATTTTTAATTATGAATGTTGAATTAAAAATAATTTAACATTTAAAATTCATAATTTAACATTACGAAGTATTGATCTTGACTTTTAAGTTTATTGAAATTTCTTTCAACCTAAAAATCACTGAGTCTTATTATTTATATATTACTATATAAGTAATAGAGACTCAATTTAAATTAGTTTTTTAGTTTTAAAACTAAAACTCTAAGTTTATAGACGAAGTCTATAAATAAGCTTACGCTTATTTATATCTTCTTGTATCTAGTTTATAAAAATTACTAATTGTAATTCTTTTAAACTTGATTAATTTATTAACATTATATTTTTTAAAGAACTTTCCTTTTAAAGTGTCTTACTTTAATTGGACGCGAATTATAATAGATTTCTTTTTGTTTGTCAAGGGGTTTCGCTTAATTTGGGCTGAAGTTTTGGGATTCTTTTTTATGTGTTGTTTGGGGTTTGGTTTTAATTATTACAAGTCATAATTATCTATAAAAAGCAGCACATAAACTCTACCTTTTTTATTTGTATATGTATTCGTTTGTATTAATTCTATATAAGTATATATTTGTTTTTTTGTTAGATTAGTTTTATCAAGTTTCTTTTGTAAATTTTTCCTTGCCCTATTTCTAGCTAAATTTTCTTGATAATCTTTACCTTTAAAATGTTTATTTGCTTTTCCAACTCCATAATATTTATAATCAGTAGTAGTTCCTTTTAACCAAGTTGGTATTTCATTTTTAGATTTTATTATTTTATTTGCTTTTTTTAATCTTTTAATTTTAATATCCGCTAATGACTCAAATGTACCTTTTGGATATTTATTTTTGTATAAATTTAATAATTCAATGTCATTTGTATCTTTTACTTCATTCCAAAATAAATTTTCTGATTCATTCGCAAATAAAGGCAAACACATAATAAGTAACATAAATAGTATATTTTTCATAATTTTATAACCTTTGCTCCATATCCACCCT
>DAOUSL010000335.1 GCA_030627235.1 Thioploca sp. | reverse complement strand
CGGCGGTTAGTGGTTGGTATTTTGCACATCCAGAAGCGCGTTATTTTAATGTCGGTAAAATTGCTGAAGATCAATTAAGTGATTATGCTCGTCGTAAAGGTATGACGGAAGAAGTGGCTAAGCGTTGGTTATCAGCACATTTGCATCATTAATTTATGCTGCTTTAATTTTAGGATAAAACATGCACATTTTTAAGAATTTTAAAAACTTTGCTGATGTAGAGATTGATTTATCTAAACCCATGACCTTGTTAATTGGGCGTAATGGGTCTGGGAAATCTAATTTGATTGAGGGAGTTGAGTTATTATCCGAATTAATTAAAGGTCGATTAATAGAAGAAATTTCTGATCTTGGTAGGAAAAGTAAATTTGAGATTCGAGGTGGCTTAAAAGGTTGTATTAAAAAAGGTGAAAAAGAGTGCGAAATTGGGTTTAAATGTAAGAGAAATTTCAATAATACAATACAAAATCTTGAATATATAGTTAAGTTGGAATTAATTCCCTATATTGATATTACTAAGGTAATTTTAAATAATAATAAAAAAATTTTTTCTACTAAACATAGTGAATTGCAGCCAGAATATCTTCAGCTTGTTGGTATGGGTCTGGGTTTTTTAATTGGAGGAGTTGTCGGATTTTATTTGGGCTTGGGTGCTGGAGTAGTAGCAAATAAAAATATGCCGAAGCCTGAAGAAAGTATTCTTTATCAATACTTTGAAACTCATGTTTTTAATATTCATCCGCACCTTATGCGAAACTATGAAGATAAAATACAAATAAAATTAGCTAAAAATGGCTCTAATATTTCATCAGTTTTATATTATTTAAACGAAAAAATACCTGAAACATTAAAACGTATTTTACAGAATATAAAAGAATTTCCTGAAGAATCTTTTATCAATTTTGAATTTACCACTACTCCTGATGAAGTTATTTTTGCCCTAAAATATCCAAATGGCGAAGTGATTAATGCCAAATTATTATCTGATGGCACACTTCGCGCTTTAGCTATTCTCACGGCTTTAGAAACTATCCCCGAAGGTTCAAGAATAATTATTGAAGAAATTGACAATGGTATTCATGCGTCAAGAACTAAAATATTATTGGATGCGATTTGGGAAACTAGTCATCGCCGAAATCTGAAAACCTTAATTACCACGCATAATTCCGCTACTTTAGATGGTTTAGATGATGAGCAATTAAGTTCAGTTGTTGTTTGTCATTATGATAAAGAAAGTCAGTCTGCAAAATTAACCCCATTTTTTGATTTACCGCATGTTTATACTTTATTACAAAAAGGAAAGTTAGGTGGATTAGTCACTCGGAATGTTATTGAGAATTATTTAGATCCAAATTTTGAACAAAAACGTCAGGCGAAAATGCAAAAATGGTTGGAGTCTATTGAATGAGTCAGCGAATGTTTGTAATAGATACCAGTTATTTATTGGAATTGTTTAAAGTGGGTCAAGACTGGGAAGAAGAAGCTCACACAAGGATTACACAAAAATTTGCAGAAGAACAAGAATCTGGAAGCTCATTTTATTTTCCTATTCCAGTTTTATTTGAATTCGCAAACCATATTGCCGATGCCAAAAATCGCCTAATAGTTATTAAAAATTTTAACAATTTAATCGAACAGTGTTTAGATGAAGATCTATCATTTTTTATAACTCCTTGTAGTAATGCAGATTCAATTTCAGATTTTATTAAGGACTTGTGTTTGGTTATTGATCGTTTTAGTGATGAATTTGTTCAACAGCAACTAGGTTTAACTGACGTAAGTATTATTACCGAATGTGAGCGTTTAAAAAAACAACATCAATTATCAAATTGTAAAATTCATATTTGGACAAGACATAAAAAATTAAAAGCGCGTGAACCAGATGTAGAATTAAAACCTTTTGTTCGATAATTAAACTATTTTCTTTGTTGAGTCCAAGCTGATATTTCTTGTCGAATTATTTCAGTCATATCTGCACGTTCGCCACGATAAAACAAATTAAAGGCTTCAAAAGGAATCATAGTGCCGTTTGCTTGTGCCATATGCACACAGGATTTT
>DAOUSL010000031.1 GCA_030627235.1 Thioploca sp. | reverse complement strand
GGGGTGGATTCGATACTCGCGGTGGATTTGATACTCGGGGTGGATTTGATACTCGCGGTGGATTCGATACTCGTGGTGGATTTGATACTCGCGGTGGATTCGATACTCGTGGTGGATTCGATACTCGTGGTGGATTTGATACTCGAGGAAGTCGTTTAAACAGAGGCCTTATTCAGGCAATGAAACAACGTAATACAACAGAAGATAAACATTCTGATAATAAACCTACTGTAAAACCTAAATTACCAAAGATTATTACCACATTAGCACCATTACATACTGGATTTACTGTTAATAGTCAACCAATTTTATATTGGTATATGGCTAGTCCTTGGAATAGTGAAATAGAATTTACCATAAATGAGGTTGGAGTCGCAAAACCATTGTTAGATATAAAATTATCTTTACAAAGTGCTAATAAAGATGGTGGAACAATATATAGTTTAAAGCTGACAGATTATGATGTTCGACTTGAACTAGAAAAAGAATATGAATGGTTTGTAGTTATTGTAAGAGACCCAGAACAACCATCTGGTGATGTATTTGGAAGTGCTACAATTCGCTATATAAATCAATCTAAGCAATTAACTAATCTTCTTCAACAAACTGCATTAGAACAAAGATTTATGATATATGCCAAAGAAGGATTATGGTATGATGCTATTGACCACCTTAGCCGTCAACTTGCTAACCATCCGACTAACAAAAATTTGCTACAAATGCGGGTTAATCTAATTGAACAAGTGGAAATGCCTAAAGTTGCTCATAATATAATGTAGTAATTTTCAATAAGGTTTTGTTGAGTTACACTGACTCAACATATAACACATAAATTTCAAATAGTTATTTAACCTAAACAAGGAGTCTTTATGAAAAAAATCATAATGAGTTTTATATTGTTGTTTGCTAATATAGCAGCAATTGCATCAAATGATTTTATTGAATTGATAAATCAAGGAGATAAATATTTTCAACAAGGAGATTTTCGGCAAGCTGTAACATATTGGGAAGCTGGTTTAAATCAAATTGATTGTACTAAAGATGCGAATCAATGTATAGAAAATTTAATGCGGTTAGGAGCTGCTTATCAAGAACTTAAGATGCACAGTGCTGTATTTCCAACTCTCAATAAAGCTTTATCTTTAGCCAAACAAACTCAAGATATTGAACATCAAGCTATGTTAGGCTATCAACTTAGTGATGCTTGGTTGTCTATGAGATATTCGGAAGGAAATTTTCTTATTAAAAAAGATTCCTTAAAAGAGAAAGAACTCGAATATTGGGGAACAACTTGTTCATTAGCTTGTAATAGTGTAGCCAATGCAAGAAAATCAAATGATTCCAGTATATTAGCAAGAGCATTAAATAATCAAGGTAATGTCTTAACTGTATTAGAAGATAGTTTTATGAAAGGTTCTACCCAAGGAGCTGTTGAAGCAATTGTAAAACATTGTTTGGTTGATGCGAGTAAACCAGACGCAGCAGATCAGTCATGTACTTGGTCAGGAAATATTGAAAGTTCTTTAGTTAAACTTGCAACTTCAGTCAAAAACTATGAAAAAGACCCAGAACTTGCTGGAGAAATGCAAAAAAATTTATTTAAAGTTATAGAGGAATTACCACAAGCTGCTATCCAATCCTATGAAGAAAGTATGCAATTAGCCAATCAAGCTGGTGATGATGGATTATCTATCAAAGCATCTCTCAATAGAGTTAAAATAGGCTTAAAAAATTCTGATTCTTTAAATGAAACTGCAACTAGATTAAATATTATATTACAACAAATTCAAAATATCCCAGCTAGTCATGATAAAATCACATATTTATTTTCATTAGGAAAGTTAGCATTAGCAGTTTTACAGGAAAACAATTTAGTAGAAGAGCTTATCTGGAAAGCTAAATATTTAGCCAACCAAAACAATTTATTAACTAATCTTAAAGACCCACAAAAAGTTACAGCTCTAACTTACCAAATATTTCAAATGGCCGTAAATATTGCTGAACAGTTACAGGATAGTTCTAGTATTTCAAAAGCGTATGGATATTTAGCTCAATTATATGAAAGAGAATTGCGTTATTCAGAAGCATTGACATTGACTCGTAAAGCTATCTTTGCTGCTAATCGGAATAATGTTTCACCAGCTGAAAATATCAATCAATTACCTCTAGCTAATCATTTTTCCCACAACTTATATCGTTTATATTGGCAACAAGGTAGAATTTTTAAAAAACGTGGAAAATCATTTACAAAACAAGGTAAAATTGACCAGTCTGTAATAGAATATGACCAGGCATTAGCTTCTTATAGGTTAGCTTCTTCTAACTTAAAACCAATTCAACAAATTTTAGATATTGGCTATCGGATATCTAATAACGTATTTGAGCAACAAGTAAAACCAGTTCATTATGATTTAGTCAGTTTACTATTACGAAAAGCTCATAATTCTTCTGATAGTCAAGAACAACAACGTCTTATTAGAAAAGCAATTGAAACTTCAGAATTGGTTAAAGTAGCTGAATTACAAAATTATTTTGATGAGTGTGTATTAGCTTTACAGTCTAAAACAAAAAGTTTATTGAACTTGAATGAATCAACATTAGACCCAGAAATTTTACAAAAAACAGCTATATTATATCCAATTCCGTTAGAAGATAGATTAGTTGTTTTGACCAAAGTACTTGGCCAAGATGATATCCAACAAGTAGAAATACCAGTAGGTGCGGAAAGATTTAACCAAGTAGTACAGGACTTTAGGTTTAATCTCCAAAAACGTTCTAAAAATGTTTTTCTATCACAAGCTCAACAGCTTTATGATTGGTTAATTCGTCCTATCGAAGCAAACTTGAAAGGTGTTGATACTTTAGTTATAGTGCCAGATGGTTACTTACGAATGATTCCAATGTCAACTTTGCATGATGGTAAACAGTTTTTAATAGAAAAATATGCAATGGCTCTTACTCCTGGGCTAACATTAGTTAATCCACAAAAACCAGATTGGAATAATAGTAAGATATTACTAACTGGTTTAACAGACAGCGTTCAATCTCATTCTGCATTACCTAATGTTCCTAAAGAACTTGAGAATATGCAATGTTTAACCGAAGGTAAAGCTGATAATAAATTGATCGCATTGGATTCTGAGTTTTCCGAAAAAAGCTGTAAGGAACGTGGTGTTACTACTAGGAAGTTTGAGAATAATCTAATTTTTAATAACGAATTTTCGATAGATAAGTTTAAATCTACAGTAGCTCAAAATAAATATTCAATTATTCATTTAGCCACTCATGGGGAATTTGACGCTGATCCAGATCATACTTATTTATTAACTTATGACAGTAAAATGAAGATGGATAAATTAGCTGAAGTGATTGGTTTAGGTAAGTTTAGAGATAGGAAGCCATTAGAATTATTAACTTTAAGCGCTTGTAAAACAGCTGTTGGTGATGATAAATCTGCTTTAGGACTAGCTGGAATTGCGGTAAAAGCTGGAGCTAGAAGTGCTATTGCTACCTTATGGTATGTTGAAGATAGTGCCACTGCTAAAGCAATGAGTGAATTTTATCGATTATTATTGGAAACACCTGATCTATCTAAAGCCAAAGCCTTACAAATATCCCAAAAACAATTAATTGCTAATAAATATTACTGGCATCCATCTTACTGGGGGCCATTTTTACTGATAGGTAATTGGTTATAACTATAGTTTGACAAATGGTGGGTGATATTATTCACCTTACCATTGTGTTATAAAGTTAAGGTTTAACTGGTCTAATTGACTGATGTTGATTAGCTTGAATGACAGCAACTACCTCTAAAGAATCTTCTTCTGTATCCCCATCAGCTTCCAAACTTATCCGTACTGCACTAGGCAAAGACTGTAGTTTTTTTGCTGACCATTTATCCAGCCATTCTGTTTCATCATCCAACTTTTCATCTTTATATAAATATTCAAAAGTTGCTGTATAACCTTCTAATATAGTTACTGAGTCTGCTTCAACTTCTAGACGTTCAGTTGGATCACCAGCAAAAGCCGGAATGACTTTAATTTGTACCCAATCATTTTCATCACTTGGAGATAATTGCCAAATTTGTAACCCAGGATGCCGTCCTGGCGATACGGTCGATACCCAATTTATAGTATCTTCTTCACCTTCAAAAAAGATATATCTCTTATTATCATCTTTATCAAAATAAGTATGTGGATAAGAACCTTCTAACGCTCGCTCAATATTTAATAAAATCAATACTTTATCCAAGCTACTTTCTAATCTACCACCAGAACGTTCCCATTCGTTGAGAACAACATTCATACCCATTGCTAATAATAAAATTACCATAGTCGACAAGGTCAAAGCTATCAATAATTCCAATAAGGTAAAACCAGTATTTTTTACTTGCATTATTTTGCGGTATCCATTAAAACTAAACGAACAGTAATTAATTCTATATCTTTTTCATCATCATGTAGAGTATACGATTCTAAAGCCAGTTTCATAGGACGAGTTTGTTTTTCTGGTTTTTCCAAAAAATCCCCATTTTCTATATCCAAAGATTTTTTATAACGAGCTGGTAATTCAGGATATTCTGGTTCTTTCAAAATTTGAGAAGCATTTAGAGCAGAACGTAAAAAAATTGTTCGTTCAATATCATCAGTTGCTTTAAAAGCTAATCGTTTACTACCAGCTAATAAACCAAAAACAGTTCCCAAAGCCATACCAACAATTGTCATTGATATTAATACTTCTAATAAGGTAAATCCTTTGTTTTTCTTCATAGTGAAAAATTAATTAAAAGTAAGCCGGGTAGAATAAAATCCCAGCGAACCTTATTAAAATTATTAAATACTCAAATTATCATCAAGTTCTGCTAATTGTGACTGCTGATTTTCTACTGCAACAATAGCTTCTTTCAATTTCTTTACTTCTTTTTGTAAACTAGCTAAACGTAAAGAATCATCAGTTTCTTTAATCTTAGTATATAATGCTTCTTGAAACTTAAGTTCTTCCTGCATTTTACGAGTTTCAGTTTTAACAGTTTTCTGTTTGCTAGTAATTTCAGTTTTATGTTTAGCTAATACTATTTCTGAAGCTTTGGTGTTTTCTTGTAATGCAACCAATTTCTTATTTTCTACTTTTAAAATATTTACTTCCGCAATTAAGTTATTTTTATAAATAACCTGATCTGAATTAAACTGTTGGGCTACTTTTATTTCACCATCAAAAAATGCCTCATCTGAAGCATATTTCTTCCGACGATCTCGCATTTGCTGTCCAACAATAGCTCCAATACCAGCACAACCAGCCGTGGCTATTATAATTTGCTCTCGATTTAAACCTGCTATCTTGGCAGCTCCACCACAAAGCAATCCACCCAAAACTCCACCTTGTAAAGCCTCATTTTGAGCTATATCACCCATAGAAGTAGGCATTTCAGTACAAGATAGTAGAAAAACCGCCATCATTATAAGTAAAAATTGTTGTATCTTTAGCATAACCACTTCCTCTTTAAAAAATTAAAAAGCTAATTTAAATTCTTGCAACCATTTATCAAAGTTAATTTGTAAATTATAAGCATGGATATGTCGTTCTAACAATGGTAAAACTTTTCTAGAACGAATGGTTTGTTTACGTTGTTTAATGCTATTTATGGCAATTTTAACATACCGTTTATCATAACCACTTATTTTTTCTATCTTTTCCACATAAGCAACAAACAGTTCCTTAAGATATTTTTCTCGTTCCACTATCTTATCTCTAGTTTTAAAAACCTTTGCCTGATGCCTAGTTGCCATTTTAGCAAGCTCATCTAATTTTACCAAGCTTTTATTTAAAACTATTATTCTAATAATTTCTTGTCCCATTAATACTCCATACACCCAAGCATCTTGAACTTTACTTTTAGCACCTTCCGTTAATCCTAAATCTAATTTTTGTTCAGCTTGAGAAATTTGAGTATTAATAGTTTTTAATTCATTAGTTACTTCTTGTAATCTATTGATTAATTTTTGATTGCTATCTTGTATTTGTTGCCTACTTGCAGCAATATTCTGATATTTTTTTAATTTAGTAATAAGTTGCTTATTTTTTTGTTCCAAGTTACTAATAGTATCAGTAACTTGTTGCAAACTAGAAGCAGCCCCAGCAGCAGCAGGAGTATTAGCTAATGTAGTAGAAACTGGCAATTTAGCTCGAATCTTATTAATATATTGTTGATGTTCTTGTTGTAAATTAGCATAACTATCTCTATTTACTATAATATTAGAGCCAATAGCTAATCTAATTCCAGTAGCATAAGAACGTCTAATTTTCATTTTCTTACTATCATTATCCCAATTATAAATTTCTACCTCTTTACGCGATGAAGAACGAAATTGTTCTGCTTCAGTGCCTGAATCACCACCTCTAGCAACTAATCCACCTGGTTTACCCAGCCAATGTTCTGGCAAGAATAAATTAGCGGTTAATTCCTGCACATTACCAAATATATCATGTAAACCTTGTTGATTAGGTTTTTTTAGACCAATCCGTTTTAAGTTATGTTTAGCATTTTTAAGATACCAAGCATATCTATTTATCTTATTTGCGTTGAAAGGCAGTCTATTATCAAATTCTGCTACCAATTTACCATTGTTAACACCTCCACGAGCTGCATATTCCCATTCCAATTCAGTTGGTAAACGCAAAAAACCAGGAATTTGATTATAACGAGAGCCTTTTGCTTCAAAATGCTTAGGTAAAGCAGATGGATGATTTTCAAATAGCCAAAGATTATATTTATGAATAAACTCTTGAAATATAGGCCAACTTACTTCAGAAACTGGTTCTGCTAGATTATTAATAGATCGGTTAAATTTATCGATTTTATTTTTGCTGACAGCAGTTACTTCAGCTTTAAATATTTCAATTCCCATAACGGCAATAAATTGGGCTTTGGTAACTTCATATTTTCCTAAATAATTTGCCCATTGCTTAGAATCATAAAATGAACCATTAATCGAAGTTTTTAGAGGTATTTCAAACATATCCCCAGAACTATCACCAATTTTAATAATCCGTTTTTCATCGCCCCAAAAATTTTGCCCTGGAACTATAATTTTCCGAAACACCATTTTTAAATCACATGGCATTGGTAATTCAATATCATCAGATAATGGCTTAGGATTGTAATAATTTGATTTAGGATTCTGCAATAAATTACAATCCGCATAGGTACTTAAGCTACTTAATAGTAACGTAATTAAAGTTATTAATTGTTTCATGTTATAAATGTTCTCAATCTGTGAGTTTTTTGATAATTTATTTTGCAACGTAAATCTTAAAATTTATCGTTTTATACACTAAATTATATAAACCAGAACTTTCAATTGCATCATTATTCCAAACTTTATCAAATTTATCAACTAATATGACTTTAATTTTTAAAACATCATGTGCTATACGAATAGATTCTATATTAGGATGATCAGAAAATATATTTTGGATTAAATGATACTGTTGTTCTCTTTCTGCCTGATCGTAACGATAAGCAAATACAGTCGCATATTCAGGATTTGCATAAGCTGTTGCTCGATCTGCAAATAACGCATAAGGTAAAGTGGCTGGCCAAGGAGTTAAATCAGCATAACCGTCTGGATTAGCTTGCACTCTATCTTTAGGACTAGAATATTCACGAACTTTAGCCCAAGCCTCTTGTTGTTGTAAAAAACCTTGATGTCGAGCTAAAATTTCTATATTAGGAGGATTATAAGAAGGATTAGGCCAGTGCCATAAACGGAATGAACTTAAAATTCCTATAGTTAAGGCAATAATAACTAAAGTAAAAATAGCCATTCTCCATCGTTCTATAAAAATTTTAGGTCGCCATTGTTTTATAGGATTGTAAGTTACTAATTCAGTTAAGGCAATTGCACTCCATATCATTAATAACATTACTGGTACCAGTACTACTCTCCAGCCAAATGTATTGTTCCAAAAAGTGCTTTGGATAAATTGAGTTATGAGTAAAAAACCAAAAGTTGCTCCAATGCTCAAACTTAGAAAAATGCGTTCCTCTAATATTGCTGAAAAGCGACTGAACATACTTAAACATCCTAAAATAAATATTATTCCCAAATTTAATGGCAAAAACTGTAACCAAAATAATATCATATGAATAATATAGCCTAAATATGATTCTTTGCTAATTAATCCGGTTGCAATATATAATCCTAGTCCAAATGGTAATTCTGATTCAGTAAGAGAAGGGCCTGAAGCTTGAGAAATAATTAATGGTAGTGCAAATAAGACACAAACAAAAATAGCCAATACACCAGTTTTTAGTGCATTAATATAATTACAACGTGGTAGGCGTAGCCAAATAGACATTCCTATGATAAATGGCAATACAAGTAAGAATCCAATTCCACCAACCCAAGTTGAACTGCCAAATGCTGTAGCAGCACAAAGACCAGCTATAACCGCATATCGAATTTGGAATATTTTACTAGTCAGAACTTGGGTTACTACAAAAAGCAAAACCACAAGTGCTAAAGCAGAAAACACATGTTGTGGAACCCAACTCATTTGCATCCATAAAACTTCTAAACCATGTACTGGTGGATAACCTATCAAATTTTCCCAGCGTGGCCCTAATAACATAGGTAGCAAATCAGCTGGTGAACCAGCTAATGCAAATAGTAATAATAAAAATCCGGTAATAGCTTTTTTAGTTATGCGAATGGCTAATGCAGATAAAAAACTAATAGTTGCAAAACCAGTAAACCAATTGAAAGCAACTTCTGCTTGCCAACCAGTAACATTAGCTATTAATTTAATTTGGGAAGCTAAAAAATGCCAAGTGTAATAGTAGATTAAGGGAATTGTTTCACCATTAGGAGCATAATAAGGATTAATTGGTGGCATTCCTTCACGACTAATAGCATCAATTAATGCAACTTTAGCATGATCAAAAATATGGTCATTAACAAATAATCCATCTTGATATAAAGCTGGAAATATATTTATGGTTGGTATTATAGCCCATAAAGCCATTCCGATTAGTAATAATAAGCTATTAGTATGAGAAATCTTACAAAAAGACCCACTTGGGCTATTCCAGACCCATATTATCATTTGGAACAATACCCATATTATTATTAGATTTACTATAGAATAGCCAAATAGTGTTGATAAAACTAAAGAAAACGGCCCATAAGTACATAAACCTAATGCTGGTGCTACTAAAAATGCAGCTACAATATGATTATGATTCATTAATCCTAATAAACGTAATACGCCTAAACCTGGAATAGTAAATAATATGATAGCAACTATAGATGCAAAGGTACTATGTAAAAAAAAATCACTCACAAAATTCATAATTTACCTTTAAAATATCGCCATATTGCTATCAATACATTATTAAATTTTGGCTGAGGTCGCAAACAAAAAGTTTCATCATTTACAAATAGTAAGTCAGCTTTTAACCAAGATAAGAATAATGAAGGTTGATAGTCAGATTGGATTACTAAATCATAATTGCCTCGGAGTCGCCAATAATTTAATAAACGTTTAAATATTGATTTTGGCATTGGTCTGACAAATCTAGCTCGTGGAACTTTAGGCAATATTTCTCCATCAGGTAATGGTATCCAGTCTATCTGTAATTCTGGGCGTTTAATTTGGGATTTTACTATAGCTTCTTGGATTCCCATTGCATGAATATTTACTGGCCATGATACTATAATTCGCTTAAATTTAGTATCCATAAAAATTTGACTAATTTCATTATTATTCTGATAGTTATGGGTTAACTTTATATCTTTTTTGCCATAATATTTATTATTAAAATCATCCACTGCATCATAATGTAACTGAGCTAAATCAGGTTTACCGATAATATGATAATAAGCAGCTTTTTTTAGAATATAACCTTGAAGTTTTTTTAAATCTCTTTTTGTAGCACCGTGATTTTTTAATAAATCTAAAACATTGCGATTATCATAATATAAAATCCAAGTCGGAATTTTAGCTATAGCTGATAAATGCCAAATTAATGATTTAGCTGATACTACTACTCGATATCCCATATCTGCTATGCGTAAACACCATTCAACATCATCAAAATGAATAAAATAATCTCGCCAAATTCCAGCTTGTTTAGCAACTTTAGCATTAATCAATAATGAGGCGGCAGCAACATATTCTACATCCATATAAGGTTGGCAATAAGTTAAATGTTTAGTCAGATCAGCCTTTTGATTCAATAATTCTGAGGCTGAATAACCTTGCCAAGTTGGGATAGTTTCTAAATGTCGATTTAAGATTAACTTACCAGTAACTCGATCAATAAATGCTCCCATTTCATTAACCCGCCAAGGATAATCCAATTGCAACATTGTAGAGCCAGCTATCGCAATATCTGGATTTTTTTCTAACACATTCACTAATTCAATTAAAGCTTGCTCATGTACCAAAACATCATTATCTAATAACCATAAATATTTATAATCATCTTTAGCAAAAGCCCATTTTAAACCCGTATTAAACCCACCAGTTCCACCAATATTTTCTGGATTGCAAATTAAATTAACCTGTGGATAATTAGCTACTATAGCTTCCGCAGTTTTATCTTCGCTAGCATTATCTATTACCAAAATATCTATAGAATAATTAGAATGTTCCAGAGTTGTGATAGATTTTAATAAATCCAATACATATTTTTTTTTGTTCCAAGTTACAATAATAATTAAAATATTCATAAGCGTTTAATAATGTGATGGAAAATGCTATTTTGTCGCCAAAATGTGGTTAATTCTTTACGTTGAGCTGGAGATAAAACTTGGGGTTTTATAGGAGTATATAAAGCATCAGTGACAGCTTGATAATAACAGCTAAATTCAAATGATTGTAAAGCTCGAATTAAACCGAAAAATAATCTGGAAGTAATCAAATAAGCAGCTATTGGAAAAGGGAAGTAACGACGAATTAGCCAAATTGTATTACGAGTTGGGTAATAAACTTGCCGCCAGCTAGTACGACCTTGTGGAGATTGACGATGTACCACTCGACAACAAGGATCATAGTGAATTTTATACTTATGCCGCCTGACTTGAATTGCAACTTCCATTTCATTTTGATATAAGAAAAAATCTGCTGGATACCACCCAATTTTTTCAAATAACGAACGTCGGATTGCAAAACCACAACCAACAAATGCCATAGAAGGCCCAGGAGCATTATTTTTGGGTAAATGCCAAGTATAAGCTAATTCACCCTTTACAGATTCAATTTGACAAGCAACTATGCCAACATCAGGACGGGTATCAAGACATTGGATAATGCGATCTAATGTTGTATTATCCAGTGGATGAGAATCATCATCTAACACTAGGATATAATCACCTTTAGCTTGTTTAAAACCCTCGTTATAACCAGCAATACCCTCATTTGATGGCATATTTATTACTTTTATCCAACTTTCCTGAGTTTTTAGAAAAGCACCAGTACCATCGTCAGAACCATTATCAATAGCAATTACTTCAATCTCTTGCCGTTGTTCTACTAAACTAAATAGCTGATTAATCGTATAACGGGTTTCGGTAATCCGGTTATAATTAAGGAATACAATACTCAATTTGGGAATATTCATTTATAGAAATCTGTCAGTATTAATGTGATAAAATCCGGAACTAATTAAATATGATGTCAAAAATAGGTATCACAATAACTTTTTAGCATTATTAAATATATTGTAGAAATTTACAACTGAATTAGAAAAATATCAATTATTTAATATGACTCGTAGTTGATAAATATGTAGGATGTAATGAGTTTACGAATTACATCTTTCGAGTCGCATTATTGATGCAATTCTCTTCGTTCATTGCATCCTACATTTATATAGCCTTATTTAGGAAATATATTTATTCTATAGTTTTACATAAACTAGCTATATATAAAAGATAATGATAAAATGATTATCAATAATTCCAACCCTCTCAATACCTTCTAAAAATTATGCAAGACCCTACTAAACAATCCGATAGAGACGCAGGCCATGTTGAAGTTAAAAATACAACTTGTTATATGTGTGCTTGTCGTTGTGGAATTCGTGTAACGTTACGTGATGGCGAAGTACGTTATATTCAAGGTAATCCTGATCATCCTCTTAATAAGGGTGTAATCTGTGCCAAAGGTGCTTCGGGGATTATGAAACAATATTCTCCAGCTCGTTTGACCAAACCTTTACGACGTAAACCTGGTACTGAGCGAGGTGCTTCTAAATTTGAGGCTATTTCTTGGGAAGAAGCTTTCACTATTTTAGCAGATCGCTTGAATAAAATTAGAGCCGAAGATCCGAAAAAATTTGCTTTATTTACTGGTCGGGATCAGATGCAAGCTTTAACCGGTCTATTTGCGAAACAATTCGGTACGCCTAACTATGCTGCTCATGGCGGGTTTTGTTCTGTCAATATGGCTGCTGGAATGATATATACTATGGGTGGTTCTTTCTGGGAATTTGGTGGCCCAGATTTAGAGCGAGCTAAATTATTCGTAATGTTCGGTACGGCTGAAGATCATCATTCCAATCCGATGAAAATCGAGCTATCCAAATTTAAGCGCAATGGTGGCCGATTTATTTCCATCAATCCAATCCGAACCGGTTATTCAGCTATTGCAGATCAATGGATACCGATTAAAACTGGTACTGATGGTGCTTTGATATTGGCTTTAATCCATGAATTGATTAAGCAAGGTTTATACGACCGAGATTTCCTTATTCAGTATACCAATTCTCCAGAACTTGTTAATATGGAAGAAGATAGTACTGAATATGGTATGTTTGTGCGTTATGAAGTACCACCAGAAGAAGGTTGTTTTGATCCACAGAATAAACTTTGGTGGGATCGGGAATTAAATAAAGCTATTTCTACTCATACCAATGGCGTTGATCCATATTTGTTGGGTGAATTTAAGTTAGATGATGATACACCAGTTAAAACTGCTTTCCAATTATTAAAAGAGCAGGTAGAAGAAAATACTCCAGAATGGGCAGAAAAAATTACTGGAATTCCAGCTGATTCAATTAAAAACCTAGCTTATGAGATGGGAATCATGGCTAGGGATCATAAAATTGAGTTGCCAATTGAATGGACAGATTGCTGGGATAATGAACATAAAACAGTTACTGGTAATCCAATTGCTTTCCATGCTATGCGAGGTTTAGCCGCTCATTCCAATGGTTTCCATAGTATTCGAGCTTTAGGTATTTTAATGACTTTGCTGGGAACTATAGATCGACCAGGAGGCTTCCGGCATCGGCCACCATTCCCACGTCCAATTCCACCTTGTGCCAAACCACCAAAAGGCCCAGAAGCTGTACAACCAAATACTCCATTAGATGGAATGCCATTAGGTTGGCCAGCAGAACCTGATGATTTGTTTGTGAATGATAAAGGTGAGCCAGTTCGTTTGGATAAGGCTTTCTCATGGGAATATCCGTTATCAGTTCATGGTTTGATGCACAATGCGATTACTAATGCTTGGCGTGGCGATCCATATCCAATTGATACCATGATGATTTTTATGGCGAACATGGCGTGGAATTCTTCTATGAATACCAGTGAAGTTCGTAATATGTTGACCGATAAGGATGAGAATGGTGAATATAAAATACCTTTCCTAGTAGTTTGTGATGCCTATCAGTCGGAAATGGTTGGTTTTGCTGATTTAGTGTTGCCGGATACTACCTATCTGGAACGGCATGACGTGATGTCAATGTTGGATCGGCCAATTTCTGAGTTTGATGGCCCAGCTGATTCAGTGAGAGTTCCTATTTTGCCACCTAAAGGTGAATGTAAACCTTTCCAAGATGTATTGATTGAGTTAGGTTATCGGTTAAAATTACCTATTTTTATTGATGCAGAAGGTGATCGTAAGTATAAGGATTATCCTGATTTTGTGCTGAATTTTGAAGCTGCTCCTGGAATTGGATTTTTGGCTGGTTGGCGTGGTAAAGATGGGAAAAAGTTCATGCGGGGAGAGCCAAATCAACGCCAATGGCAGATGTATGAGCAGAATAATAATGTGTATCATTACGAGTTGCCAAAATCCTATCAGTATATGCGGAATTGGAATAAAGGTTACTTGCACTGGGCTAGACATCATGGTTTGATTCGTTATGCTGAACCGATTATGATTCATGTTTATTCTGAGGTATTACAAAAGTTTAGGTTAGCCGCTCAAGGTAAATGGGATGGCAAACAACCACCAGATCATTTGCGGGAACGAGTTGCAACTTATTTTGATCCGCTACCATTTTACTATGAACCGTTGGAATCACAATTGGTTGATACTAATATGTATCCTCTGAAAGCTCTCACTCAAAGACCAATGGCAATGTATCATTCTTGGGATTCGCAAAATGCTTGGTTGCGACAAATTCATACTTATAATCATTTGTTTGTTAATCCAAAAGTTGGAATTGCCAATGGTTTTAAAGATGGGGATTGGGTGTGGGTGGAATCGCATCATAATCGGATACGCTGTCAGTGTAAGTTTAGTGAGGCGGTTGAGCCTGGTACTGTATGGACTTGGAATGCTATTGGGAAAGCTTCTGGAACGTGGGGATTAGCTCCGAATGCTAATGAATCACAACAGGGTTTCTTGTTAAATCATATAATTTCTGAGGAGTTACCTCCGCATGAATATGGTGATCATATTTCTAATTCTGATCCGGTTACTGGTCAAGCGGCTTGGTTTGATGTAGCAGTACGGGTGTATAAAGCTTCGGATGATGAGCCTAAACAGACTTCGCCTCAGTTTGAGCCAGTGAAACCTTATCCTGGAATGGTGAAAAAACGGCGTAAATGGCAAGCTTATTTTGCTGGATTGTTTGAGAAGAAGAAGTAATGTTAATTTTTGATTGATTTTAATGGTTGGTAGTTCTAAATAAAGTGGTGATAAACCTATCATATCTTTAGAATATATTATTATATTATTTAGAACTACTTTAATTGTTAATGGTTTTTTGTGGATACTTGCATTTGAAAATAAACTGAAGTACAATTTACTTAACCTAAGTGTGAATATAATGTAAAAATCTAAATTTGGTAGGAGAACCTCATGAAATCAATTCTTGTATTAATCTTAGTTTGTTTGCAATCTTTTTCTGTTTTGGCAATTGAATGTGAAAGTACTGGTAACGGTAATCTGGCTTATAAAGATCGAGGAAATCGTTGTGAGGGTACAAAAGATATAAAAGCTTCTGTACCTGACATTGAATTACTTTCTGCTACAGCATATCGTGAACAACATTTAGAATTGCCAGAAAAATTAAATGTAAAATTCTGCACTAAAAATCCAAAAGATATTTATTTCAGAGCTAGAGAATATGTATATGAAAAGTATTATTTTTTAGATAAAATTATTCCAAAACAACATGGTTCGTGCTATGAATTTGGATGGCCGTCTAAGGATGTGCTTAGTAATTTAGATATGAAAATGAATAAGTTAGCAGTTTTAGCACGGTTAGGATATGATAGTCCAAAAATTGAAGAAACTGTTTTGCCAGTGATATTTTATGGTGATAATTACCCAACCGAAATTTCTAATTATTCATTTTATTTTAAAACTAGTGGAGATGCTAGAATTTATGGATATGATGTATTTAAAAAGAATAGGTTAATTTACGAAAATATAGATGAATTTGATGCTTATGAAAACAAGCAATTTCCTTTGGAATGGAATACATATAAAGCAACTAAAGGTTGGTATCGTTTAATATTTAAAGGCTACCTTAAAAGTAGTGATAAATCTTTTATACAAACGGTAAATTTTTATCACCAAAAGTTTTAGGTTAAAATTTAGAAATATTCTTATCTAAAACAAAATAATTGTGTTAAGTAATGCCAAAAATATCGAAGTTCTCTGATAGTATAAAATTATTATGTATTAAAGGTATTTCTGAAAAAGATGAAACAGGTAAAGTTGGTGAGGCATTTTGTTTATCTTTTTTAATATCTTCAGTATTATTATTAATAATCATTTTTTTCATTGTTGCTCCATTATTACTAATAGATATGTCAAGCGGTAAAATTAGTGCTGTATTTTATGTTGATAAATTTGAATTTAAAGTTAAGGATAAACCAATGTTAAATTCGATACAATTTAAATCAGTAAGTATTTTTAATTCGCAGGAAATTGATTTGTTAAAAATTAAAAAAATAACCTATGTAAGTAAGATATTAGATGGTTCATCATTAACAATTTCACCAAAATATAATATAGATAATACATATTCAACTATTTCTATAGATACATTAAAGCCACCCTATGGAACGATTTCTAACTTAACAATAGGAAAAGATAGTAAAATTATTTTAGATATAGATGATAATAATGAATTAGATATAGAAGTTAATTCTGAATTAAACAATAATTGTGAAACAACTGAAGAAGATAAGGATAAATTACAATTACTTGTGCCTGATAAATTTAAGTTAAAAAGTGTTAAAAATAACGAGTCGTTTAGAGATTCTTATGAAAAAATTATCAAAATACCTGATTTAAATACATCTAAAAAAGTTTTTGAAATAATACTAAGTAAATATGGTTTTATCACTATTGATTTTGATAAAATTTTATCTTTAAGCAATTTAATCTATAGTTCGTATGGTGAATACAATATTTTTGATGAAAAGATATATATTGATACGCCTAAAATATTTTCTATAGAAGAAGATTCAAATAATAATTTTTATAAGAAATCTTCTTTATTACAGAACGGAGAAATAAAGTTTTTGGAAAATCCAGCATCAAAGATATATGGTAAACTAGAATTCAACCCTACGGATATTATTGACTTTGGGCAAGGTGGTATATTTGAGGTATTTGAGATTAAATTTATTTATGATAAAAAAGGTGATAGCAAAATTAAGGTGACTATAAAGGGGACTCCAAACAACCTAAAATTAAATGGAGATGAATTGGATATAACACTATATGATTTTTTGACTAAATACCGTTTTTTACAAATAATTTTGGATTATATCATTTGGATAATACCAATATTTCTATCAATAATGGGGCTTATGCTTGTTGATAAAGTTATTGTTTTAAATGAGAATAAAGTTAATAAAATTAAGGAATAGAAAAAGATGAAGTTCGTAATTATTTTACTGCTAATAGTAAATGCTAGATTATCTGTAGCTAGTGAATGTAATTTTACAAAAGGAAATGTGGAAGCATCAATAGTTCAAATAAATAAAACTCCAAGTAATGGTGGTAGTCCTGGTTCAGGAACAGGATTTGTTATTTATAAAGAGAATAAGTATGTTTATATTCTTACTGCGTATCATGTTGTTGCTGACCATTTAAAACTTATTATTACATCAAAATCTAAAACAGATTACTTAGAAAATGAAAATGAAAACATAGTATTAAAGCATGATGATAAAAATGATTTGGCAATATTGAAGATAAAGTTTGACAAGAATGATGATTTTAATAAAACTCAGGTTTTAAATATTTCAAAAGAAACAGATATTTATGACTCTACAGATTCGTTTTACTCCTTTAATTATAAAAATGACTTTAAAGATGGTACTATTTCAAATGTTGATGTAAATAAAATTAAACTTGGAAAACAATTTTTTTCAGGAGATTCTGGTAGTCCACTTTTATTATCTAAAAGTCACAAATTATTTAGTATAGTAACAAAAACAGGTAATCCATCAATTGGTGTACCATTAGTTTTTATTAAAAATTTAATTACAAATACTAATAAGGAAAATAAAATACAAATATATTGTGAACCTAATTTAGGTAAAACCTCATGCAATTGTCCTCTCATTAAGTTAGTAGAAGAAAATAGTGATAGACGTCTAGTAGAAGAAGAGCATAATTGTTTACTCAATGAATGTAAAACACAATAGGTATTAATATGTTTAAACTACTTTTTAAAATGACAATCTTGCTAGTTGTTGTAAATTTACTAGTTTCATGCTGTGTTTTGTTACCAAATATTTGCGATATTATTGAACCACCAGAACCTAAAACACTAGAAGTTGCAGTTAAAAATCTAATTGATAGATTAGAAAATGGGATACGAAAAAAAGATAATAGTCCTATTTATCTTAGTATGAAAAATTCCCCTTTTGTTTATCTTGAAAATTCAAATAAGTGTAATAATTTTACAACATTAGTTTATAAGAACAGAAGCAGTATTGAAGAAATTCTCATTAATGGTTCAGATAATGTGAGATTGTTTAGTATTGGAAAATATATTACAAAACCACGTTATGTTATGTATACCGTGATAGAAGAAATACCATATGATTTTGGCAAAAATATTAGGTTACCTAAAAAGAGTTATAAACTAACAGTCAGAGTAATTGATAACAAAAATAAAGGGAATATAGTTTTAACAGATGACCGCACTCTAATTACAAAAGAGAAAATATCTATTAAAAAAATATCTGCTATTGACAACCAAGCAGACATAGAAAATAATTACAAGATTTTTTTTCCTATAAAATGTAGTAATAAAGCTATTTCCATTATTATCCCTCCTGAATTTGAAGAAAACCTAAAAAATGCAGATAAGGCATTTAATAATAAGCAATTTGAAAATGCCATAAAATATTACAAAAAAACTTTTACAATTCTTAACAGTAATAAGTTATTGGAAGATAAAATACCTTCTGAAAAAAAGGATGTTATTTATACTAGTATTATTGAATCCAATTATAGATTGTCACATACTAGTTCTATAGAAGAAGATTTTATTACTAATGTTTATCAAAAATGGTTAATAAATCGTCTTTTTCATATGAATAAAGAAATACACTGGACTTTTTTGTTTAATGAAGGTTCAATAGAATTTGCTAATGATGCTGATTTAGAAACAAAAATATATTTACAACGTTTGAAAATGATAGGTAAATATTTTAAGAAAAGTAATCTTTGCCTAAATATTGTTGGTTATAGACTTGAAACAGAAAATAAAAATAGTTTACAAGGAAATCTAGTTAAACAGAGAATTAAATTAATTCACACACATCTAACAAAATATGCTCCAAACTTAACCTTTGAAGAAGAAGAAAAAATTGTTACAGAACATGATGATAATAGTTATCATGAATACAGAAAAATAAAAATTTATGTTCGGAAAAACTGTTCTTAAAAAAACTTTATTGTATTAAGTGTATATTTATTCTGCTTCCTTAACTTAATGACCGAGATAAACAAGGATTTAAATTTATGTGTTATATAAAAAAAATTATTAAATTATTTTTTACCATTGGAATAATTTTAGTTGTTCCTGTGGTTTATTCTCAACAAACTGAATTTTATGAGAGAATTCAAAACTTAACTGGAATTTTATTAGAAAATTTATTAAAACAAGAAGATATTAAAACGAAAAAGGTTATAATTTTAGCACAGTTGCTTTTTGAACCAACAGGGGAATTTATAGTACTTAAGCATACTGATAAGAATGGATATGTAAAAAAATTAGAAGTCGTTATTGGAGATAATATTAATAATTCTAAATATTTTTCTGTTCAACAAATGTCGGAAAATGGGCTTAAATCTTTTCCTGACTATATAATGCGTGGCAGTCTTAAATTAGACAATGATAATTATCGAATTTATTATTCTATAACTAATAAAGAAACAGGAAAGATTTTGGCAACAGATAATGTCCTGATTCCTATAAATTCAAGCTTATCTTTAGAACAATACCTTGTTTATGAAGGTAAGAGTTGGGGTAATAAAGACTTAGCATCTATTCATAAGATTAAATTTGGTTATGGACAAAGTTTAGAACGCACTATACAAAAAAATCAGAAACTGTATGACTGTTATTTATTTGAAGGAATTATTCAGGATGCTTTGGATAACTATCAAAAAGGTAATTATAAATCTGCATTAGAATTATTTACAAGAGCATCTGAATGCAAGGAAGAACAAAAAATAATATCTCATCTTGGGTTAGCACAATGTTATAAAAAGCTAGGGCAACTAGATAATTCTGAAAAATCTCAAAAAAGAATAGCGGAAATAGCCACCTTCAGAAAAGGTTTTGATATTTATTTCACTCATGATTCATCCGATTTAAATGAAGATGCCAAAAATATTTTAAGAGCAGTGGGAAGAATAATAAAACAAAATATAAGCTCTACTAATAAATGTTATTATAATATTATAGGTCATACAGATACATCAGGTACAGACGAACATAATGACTATTTGTCCACTAAAAGAGCAAATGAGGTAAGAGATTTCTTAATACGTCATTTTCCTGAATTAAAAAAGAATGTAAAAGAAGTAATTGGACATGGTTCTGATGAATGCAATATGTGTAATATTGATGGACTTGATAAATCACAAGACCGCCGTGTTGAATTTGAAATTGTAGATTGTAAATAAAGTTCATCCAACACACCTTTTCCACATAATCCATAAACTAACATTATGTAATTCAGACGAAGCAGAGCTTCTTGGCAGTGTGTTCCCAAGTAAAACTTAGGAACAATATATCAATATATATTAAAATATCGTTCCCAAACTCCAGTTTGGTAACGCACTGCCAAGAAGCTCTGCTTCGTTGAAGGAAAAAATACATGACTAGAACCAGATATAAACACTATTTAACAGATTCAAACAATTAAAATAATTGCAGAGTTGGTTGAGAAACCTGAGTAAGTGCTGGTTGAAATAATTCTAATACTTTTTCATACCATTTAACATACGGATAGTCTTGTATATTTTACGAATTCCAGTATCTTGATATTGACCATATTCCAAACCTTTTTTAGTAAGTTCGTAATAGACATTTTTCTTATCGTAATGTTTGGTTTGCAATCCCAGTGCAATTAATTCCTTGTTGACAGCTATCGAACTTTTTAAACTAACTCGTTCTGCTATTTTGGTGGGATTCAATAAAGCTTGTTGAATTTCGGATGGCTGGAAAGTTATGTCAAATAATTCTAAAACATCATAATCATAATGTTCTTTTATAAAGTTATTTAGAGCTATCCGTTTAGCATTACCGATAATTTTCTGTTGGTCTAATTCTTCGGCTTTGGATTGAACAAGTAAACCTATTTTTTGGTTTGATTGATCGGGATTTAGTGATACTGTTCCGGTTTTTAAAAGTTTAAATACCCATTCAGTTACCATAACGGCAAATTCAGGACTACACCATTGAGCTAGATTTATTGCAGCTTTAGGATGTATCCAAGAACCACCATAACATCCTGATTTTACTTCTATAATTTTAAAGAGGGGAATACTCCCTTTTAAACTGAAAGCATTCAGATATCCATCAGAACGTTGACGAATTGTAACATTATGAAAATTATGGATAATTAGTTGAGTGGTCATTTTAGACTCTCCATAGCAGTTATAGAATTTTTAGGGGAAACACTTAGCAGAGTGGCATTCTATGGTTACCACTTTTTTCGGGTCATGATTCCCTAGCTAAGTGAGTATTAAATTGTAATGATTTATGATTTGTTTGTCAATTTATTTTGAAAGTTCTAAGGATTAAAAATTCATAAATTTAAAAATAGGTGATGAATAGCTAACTTGGAATTAACCCAAGTACCAACATAAATTCCACCACGAGTTATTTCCGTAAGCCCTTTGTTTTCATCAAGGGGAGAATTCTCCCCTTGAGGCTCTACGGGTGTTTCAAGTCTTTTTGATAATAAATTCTTGAGTGGTTTTATTACATTGATAATCTTTAAATATTTTACCATTGGCTTTACATATATCAGTAGCATTCAGTTTCGTAGGCTGGGTTAGCGAAGCGTAACCCAGCAAATAATTAATTATGGAAAGCTATTTATATCACTAAATTTAGGCTTAAAATTATAATAACCGTTCTAAATGAGCAACATAATTAACTGGACTATGATCAGCAAAATGTTCTGGTGGATCAAACCAACGTCGATTATTACCAATATATTTTATAGTTGCAGAATCTCGATCTACTTCTATAATTTTCTTACTTGGATTAACTAACATCTTGTTATTACTAGTTATATAATGCAGTTCGCCAGCATGGTAAAAATTAAATAAACCATTTGGTGGAACAGAAGTAACAGCATCTCGATGATTTACAACTCGATAATTATTCACAGCTGTTAAACTTTGGGCAAATTGACTATTTCCTACTCGTGGTGAACCAAAAGTGTAAAGTGCATTAGGTGGTTTTTTAGAAGCCGCTAAAGTTGCTAAAGCAGCTCCTAAACTATGGCCAGTATAAAAAATTGGAACTTTAATTGTGTCTAAATAATTCGCTACATCATCCCAAACTTCAGCAAGAGCTTCTTTAAATCCCCAATGTACCCTACCACCTTCCGGCCATTCGGTCAGTATAGTACCTAAATTTGACAACCAATCTTGAAATTCATGACTACCTCTAAATACTAATACTGCAAAATTTGGTGCTGTAATTACGGCACATTGAGTATTAGAATGATTAAAAAAATGAGATTCTTGTAATTGAACAGAATTTAAGATTTTTTTTCTAACTAAATAATCTTTTTGATAAATCAAGCGAGATAGCTCTGCCAGCCATAACGAATTAATTTTGTTATATTTATTAAACTCAAGCTGTACTTTAGGATATTCACCAGTAAAATAACTTACAGCTTCCTCAGGGGTGAATAAAGCTTGCCAACTATTCTCAAACTTAGTAATCATTTTAGCGATTTAAAATTAACTCCAATACCATTTTACTACCAAAATAGGCTAACATTAAGACTGTAAAACCACCAATAGTCCAACGAATTGCTGTTTTACCTCGCCAACCATAATGCCAATGTCCCCACAATAATATTGCAAATACCCACCAAGCAGCTATTGATAAAATAGTTTTATGAACTAAATGTTGGTTAAAAATATCTTGTAAGAAAAATATTCCACTTAATAAACTCAAACTCAAAAATATAAAACCAATCCCAATCATTTGAAATAATAAAGATTCCATAACTTGTAATGGTGGTAATTTTTTTAATACCCAACCTGGATGTTTTCTATTTAAATGATAATCTTGTAATGCTAAAAATAAAGCTTGTATAGCAGAAATCGTTAATAAACTATAAGCTATTATTGATAATAAAACATGTAAAGTTACTCCAAAATTATCAGTAGCTAAAATTCTTTCAGTGGTAAAATAATTTTCTAACCCTATAGTCAATGCAGCTATTGGAAATAATATAATAATTAAACTTTCTAATGGTTGGCGTAAAATACTTAATAACAATAATATTGAAATTACCCAAGCTATCATGGAAGCTGCATCAAAAAAACCTAAATTTAAACCAGCTGGGGTGATCATACTTTGTTGTAATATCAAGGCATGAAAAGTAACAGCTAATCCTCCAAATAAAAATATAAAATGTTTAGACCTAGTTTGGTAAATCTTGGGAAATGAAGCTAAAATATAGAAAAAAATTGCAATAATAGCAAATTGGTTTACAGTTTCCATGATGTAATTAATTAATTTGGGGTGAATTTTAATCCACCAATATTTTAAAAATCCTCATTAACAATTTGGCTTGAAATTGAATTATAAATCGTAATATAATTATAGTAATTCAATAAATTTGAAGTAGAATTTATAATAAATGAGATACAATTCCATCAGCTAATTTTGGTTCAAACCAAGTTGACTTGGGAGGCATAATTTTTTCGGCATCAGCAACCGACATTAATTGTTTCATACTAGTAGGATATAAAGAAAAAGCAACTTGCATCCCACTATTATTAACTCTTTTTTCTAGTTCTGATAGACCACGAATACCACCAACAAAATCAATTCGTTTGTCACGCCGTAAATCCGTAATATTCAATATTGGGTTAAAAATATTATCGGTTAATAAACTTACATCAAGACTAGCAACTGGATCATTAATGATTTTATCAGGATGGATTACTAGTTTATACCATTTTCCGTCAAGATACATACCAAATTCACCATTTTGTTGTGGTTTAACAGCTATGTCGCTTAGTGTAACTGTAAAATTATTGGCTAATTTTTGTAAAAACTGTTCAGGTGTTAAACCGTTTAGATCACTAATTACCCTATTATAATCAAGAATTTGCATTTGATCATCAGGGAATATTACAGTAAGAAAATAGTTGTAGGCTTCTTCCCCAGTATGTTTTGGATTATCAGCTTGTCGTTTAGCGGCCACACGTGAAGCTGCGGCAGAACGATGATGACCATCAGCAATATACAGGCAATCCATATTATCAAAAGTAGTGGTAATAGTGTTAATATTATCTGAATCATTAATTATCCATAAAGTATGAATAACCCCATCATCAGCCGTTACTTGCACTTCTGGTGGTTGTTTTATCAGATTATTAACTAGTTCATCTATAATTGGATCATGTTTATAAGTAAGGAAAACTGGACCTGTTTGAGTATTCAAAGCATCTATTTGTTGTACTCTATCGTCTTCTTTGTCAGGACGGGTTAATTCATGCTTACGGATTCGATTATTATTATAATCAGTTATATTGGCAGCAGCGACTAAACCTATTTGATAATGATCTCCCATAGTCAAACCATATAGATAATAACAAGCTTGAGCATCTTGTTGCAGAATCTTTGCTGCTAACATTTTATCTAAATTTTCTTTTCCTTTAGCATAAACTACAGGACTATGAGGGTCAGTATCAATAGGTAAATCTATTTCTGGTTTAGAAACATGTAAAAAACTCCAAGGATGTCCTTCGGCACGTAATCGTGCTTCTTCAGTATTAAGAACATCATAAGGTGGTGCAATTACATCAATAGCATGTTTAGGACGCAAACCAGCGAAACTACGAATTAATGGCATATATATTCCTTAATATAAAATTTGACTGTCATGATTTAATATGTAGTACTTAATTTATAATTATACAGAATTTTCTAGTTAATAAATCTATTTTGAAAATAGTAGCAATACTCGATTATCAAGTTTTTTAACAGGAATTTGGCATCTTGATGTAGAGACAAGGCATGCCTTGTCTCTACAAGAAAATTTGATAGTCGAGCAATATTTATTATTTTAGTATAATTATTAAAATATTAGTTAATTGTTTTATGAATATTATGTCTGGTTGGAAAATTAATTATTAAACTCTCTAAAAAATTGTCTAATTAATAGTTTACCAAAGTTTGGATACTTTTTTGCATTAAATATTAAAATTTATGGTTAAAAATATCTATAATTTCTCTAAAAAAATCTTTATTAATTTATCTTAAATCAGGTATTTTAAATATGCGTATTAACCAACCAATAGATCCTTTTCTTAAAAGAAGAGTTCGTATTACTGGGAATTCAAATTTTATTACAAAATGGTTATTCATGTTAGTTATAATTGCTATTATTTGTAGTGGAATTTATATTTCTTCTGATATAGTGAAATCCTTAATTATTAGTCAAAAAAAATCTTTAAATACAGTTCCTAACAATACTTTAAATTCTTCTCAAGGTATTAATTATACTGATATTTCAGAAAAAGTATTAACAGATGATTCTGCTACTAATTTATCTCAAATTACTTTTACATCAGATACAATACAAGTACCTGTAAAATCAGAAATTAAACCTATGGCTGAGATTGAACCAGTTGTAAGTTTGAAAACTTTATTAAATAAAGCTAATAAACAAATTGCGATGAAACGTTTCACTTCACCAAAAGGTAATAATGCTTATGAAACTTATAAAATTATATTGAAAAAATCTCCTCAAAAGGCAGAAGAAATATTAGATAATATCGTAGCTTGGTATTTTACCCAAGGAGAAAAATTCATTGATAAAAATCGTTTAACCACTAAATTAAATAGACGTGGTAGTGCTTATAAAATGTATCAAAAACTCTCAGAAATTGCCCCAAATCATAAAAATACTAATAAGCTATTAAAAATCATTATTACAAAACTTGATAAACGTGCTAGAGAACAATTAAGCGATGATAAATCAATTGATAATACCTATATTACATATCAAGAAATGTTTAAAATCGTACCAAATAATCTTAAGGCTAAGCAGTTATTAACTGATATTACTAATAATTTATTTGTCAAAGCTAAAAAACAAATAGATAAACAACAGTATTCAACTCCAAAAAATAATAATGCTGCTGATACTTTTAAACATATTCTGGCAATTGCTCCTGATGATATTAGAGCTAAAAAAGGTTTGAAGAAAATTGTAAAAAAATATTATGGATTAGCTTTGCGTAGATATAACCAAGGTCGTTACAAGGGCAGTATGACTTGGTTGGAAAGAGGACTACAAGTATCTTATAATGATCCTGAACTAAATGATTTAAAAAAACAAATTTCTGAAAAAGTTAAATAGTTGTTTCGGGAATGGAGCGAAGCGGATTTACCGAAACTCTTAAGTTACTTGGATTTCAGGAAATCGTACCTCATTCTCGAAACATTCTGACATTGGCAAAGGTAATGCTGGGTTTCGTTGTAACTCTACCCAGCCTACTTGGTAAAAAGTTATTTTAAATCAAGATGGTTAAATATCCTATAGATTATTTCAATTCTTTCAACTCTTTAATTAAAAATAAAATAATTGATAAAATAATTCCTGCACCGATGAACATACCAACAAATAGTGAATAATCAAAGTAATAGTTGTCTGCATCTGGATCGTAAGTAGTGCAGAAAAAACGTACTTTACTAAGTAAATCTTCTAAAAAAGGTTGATTTGGTTTTGATTGACCTAGTATTAATTGTTTGAGCGGTTCTACTAATAATGGAGTATCAAATACTTCACCGTATACTTGTCGATAAACTTTACCATCTTCATCGATTATAGAAGCTTGTACAATATGGTCATAACCACGAGGCGACGGGTAAAATCTAAAACCTAAATCTTTAAGCAAAAGATCAATAGTATTTTTATCAGAACTTAAATAATACCAATTACTTATATCTTTAACACCTTGTTGATTTGCAAAATAACGCATAGTTTTTGGATTATCTAACTTAGTATCAAAACCTATAGTTATCACGTCAAAACTATCATCTCCAAGAGTTTCTCTAGCAATTTTCACTACTCTGGCTAAATTACGGGTAGTCATCGGACAAGTGTGATAACAACTGGTATAAACTAAACTTAATACGAATGGTTTGTTACGTTTTAATATGAATGGATCTTCATTGCTGTCGACTAGAATATAGTCACCAATAACATTGCCAATAGCGTCTTGGCTATATTTTAAAGTAGCTTTATAATCAAAATCTGGTGATTTAAGTTCTTCTGCTGACGCAATTATGGTAATAAAAAGAAATAAACTGGTTAATAATTGCTGCATAAGGGAAATTTGAGGAAATAATTTTGATTTAATAATGAATATCCAACTGGTTAAATGTTTGTTGTAAATCAGTGAAAGTTTTATATAATTATTGTAATAAATTATATCTGCAATCTTAGTTTCAAATTCTTATAGATTGGTTTTTCATTTAAATCTGATTCCATAATGCAAGTATGCTATCTTACTAATTAAAATAAATCAAATTTTGCGGATATTTTATACTATTGATGTTTTACAAATTAAAGAACTGTTAAAATATATTGATAATTTTTAAGATAGCACTGTTTTAGAAACCAATTAACCCATGAATTACTCTAATAAAAAATATAAATTAATGGGATAATAATATGATAATATTAACAATCTAAATAATAATCACATATGCAAAAATTTATAGTTAAACCAGGTGGTGAGATACGTGGAACTATTCGAGTTCCTGGTGATAAATCAATTTCTCATCGAGTTGTTATGCTTGGTGCTTTGGCAAAAGGAATTACTCAAATTAGTGGCTGCTTAGAAGCAGAAGATACTTTAAGCACTATGGCTGCATTTAAAGCTATGGGAGTACCTATTGAAAAAAATAGTCAAGGACAAATTATTATTCATGGAGTAGGTCTGCATGGTCTACAACCACCAACTGAACCTTTATATATTGGTAATTCTGGCACTACTATGCGGTTAATGGCTGGCTTAATGGCTGGCCAAAAATTCTCAGTAGAAATGGGTGGTGATGAATCTCTATTACAGCGTCCTATGACTAGAGTAACTAAACCTTTAACTACAATGGGAGCTAAAATTTTAGTTGCTGATAATGGAACTCCACCATTAATTATATTAGGCAAACAAAATTTACAAGGAATAGATTATGATATGCCGATTGCCAGCGCCCAAGTCAAATCCTGTATATTATTAGCCGGTATGTATGCCGATGGTAAGACTTGTGTCATAGAACCCTCGCCTACCAGAGATCACACTGAACGTTTATTATTAGGATTTGGCTATTTAGTCAACAGGGAAGAAAATAAAATATGTTTAAAAGGTGGTGGCCAACTACAAGGTCAATCAATTGATGTACCTGCTGACATTTCATCAGCCGCATTTTTTATAGTCGCTGCTTGTATTACTAAAAATTCTGAAATACTGCTGGAACATGTTGGTATTAATCCTACTCGTACTGGAGTTATAGATATTTTACAACGGATGGGAGCTAACATTGAACTATATAATCAGCGGGAAATAAATGGCGAACCAATAGCAGATATTCGAGTGCGTTCTAGTAATTTACATGGAATAAATATTTCCAAAGAACAAGTTCCATTAGCAATAGATGAGTTTCCAATTTTATTCATTGCAGCAGCTTGTGCAGAAGGTGAAACCGTATTAACTGGTGCTGAAGAATTACGAGTAAAGGAAAGTGATCGAATTCAAGTAATGGCAGATGGATTGCAAAAATTAGGTATAGATGCTGTACCACAAGCAGATGGTATAATTATCCAAGGTGGTAAAATAAGAAGTGG
The DNA here is from genome assembly GCA_030627235.1 of Thioploca sp. Classification (GTDB taxonomy): domain Bacteria; phylum Pseudomonadota; class Gammaproteobacteria; order Beggiatoales; family Beggiatoaceae; genus DRQV01. The sequence goes on along the minus strand of DAOUSL010000031.1, from coordinate 350 downwards.
AGTGATAAATAGTCATGGTGATCATAGAATTGCAATGTCATTTGCTATAGCAGCTTTACGTGCCAGTGGTACTATAAATATTGAAGATTGTGCTAATGTGGCCACTTCATTTCCCAATTTTGTTAGTTTGGCTCAACACGTTGGTATTAAAATAATTAAAACAACAGTCGTCTTAACCAAATAGTATATAATTTACTATAGCAATTCTTAATTATGAATGCTTAATTCTTAATTAGACATCGTTTCCTAAATACCGAACGTAATATAGCTATACAATTAATTACGGACTTTATGTAGGATGTAATGAGTTTACGAATTACATCTTTCGAGTCGCATTATTGATGCAATTC
>DAOUSL010000437.1 GCA_030627235.1 Thioploca sp. | reverse complement strand
TTTTCACTATTATATTTGTTTTAATTAACCAGTCTTAAAATAATGTCCGAGTAAATGTAAGAACTCCAAAATCTTGTTTTTATAAAGCAGCAAACTACTTTTTTAAGATAGTATCTATTTTTACTAAAAATAGAATTAAATTTGATTCTGATTTGAAAAGAACATACATATGATATAAAATTTTATTTTAAGATTATGTAAATAACATTATTGAGGTCAGTAGTTATGAGCATATAATTTTGGTTTGATAAATTTTATCTGATTTGACCATTCTTTCAATTAGATTATTAAAGATGTTTACTTTGCTTCTAGAACGGTTTAAACGATAACAAAATTCATCTAAATACCTGTTTATATTAAAATCACTGACCCAAGAGTATGTGGTTCTAATCCAAGATTTAACTTGATGAATCATAGTGTGTAATGCTATGAAGTTTTTCCCATTATTGCTTTCTATTTGAGTAATGTTATAATCTTCAAATAATGGTCGATAACCTCTCCATAAATCTGTTGTTACGGTTGCATTTTCATCAATATGTTTTTCAAATATTTTCTCTAATTCTTTGGATGAAAAATTATCAATTTTCAAAGCATACATTCTTTTTATTTTTCCTTTATCGGTTAGTTCTAAAGCAGTAACAACCTTCTTTTTCTTACTATTATAACTTCTGCCAACTTTCCCTTTTTCTCTTCCTCCAACTACAAATTCATCAATATGAACAGTTCCATCCATTGGATGATTCTCACTAGATTTCATAGCCTCTCTAACCTTATGCATAAACAAACGTGCTGTTTTTTCTGTAACTCCAAAGCGAACTCCCATATAACTTGCCGATAAACTTTTGGTAGTGGTAGACATCTCAAAACAAATGAAAAAGGCTTTACGTAAACCAAATTTAACCTTATGAAATAAAGTATTTGCTGGTGCAGTTTCAGTATGACTACATTTATTACAAGTTCTTGCAAAATTCTTGCGAATTTGACTTGCTGTATATTCACATTTAACACATTCAAAACCGTTTTTCCATTTAATATTTGCTAAATATTCTTTACAATTACCATCTGTTTTGAAGTGTTCACTAAACTCTAGAAGGTTTTGCCCTTTAAAAATATCCATAAATCTTATATTTTATTGACTACTAATGTATGAAGCTATCTACTTACCTCAATAATTGTTTTCTGGTTGCAAAGAACT
>DAOUSL010000002.1 GCA_030627235.1 Thioploca sp. | reverse complement strand
TAGCAACCCCACGCTCACTCATGACGGCTGAATCATCATCTAACACATAGCCATCACAAGTGATTCCGGGGATTAGTTCTACTTTTCCATAAAATACTGCTTTTCTTGTTTTCATAATCTATCAAGTTTTAATGTTAGGTTTCAATTATATTCTTAGTCTATGATTAGTGTCAATATATTTTTCTGGTATCAAGGTTCTACCTTTATACCTAATTTTAGTGGATCTGCCACGATTTAAAACAAATACCGCAGAGCGGTATGGTAGGCATTCCCAACGAGACGTTGGGAACGAGATAAAGAAACCATGTTCCATAATATCTGCATGGATAAACTTTATGTTTTTTAGTTCTTGAAATTGTCGATTAGCTTCTCGAATATGGATTTCAGTTAAAACCAAGGCAATAAGTTCCACTGATTTCATCAGTGGCTATTCATATTTAACCTCTTCGAGGTTGATTAACCACAACGGGGTGGAACATGAATAGTGAAACCTATGGAACTAAAGAATCAATCATCTTAAATAATAATTTTACCTAATTTTTGTCCTGTACAGAAAATTTACAATTAAATTAATATTGCTTTTACATTTGATAGTTTAAAGTGATGTTGATAGAATATAATTTTAGAGTTATTCAATAAATTCTAGCTAAAATCTGGTTCGCTGAACTTCTGTAGGACAAGATAGTTTAGAAATAACTTTAACTCAAATCTTTGGTTTCTATTTCAAAATTAATTATGAAATTTGATTCAACCTACTTTGAAAATCATGATTGTGAGTACTATCCTTGCCATGATACAGATTCTATAAACTGTTTATTTTGTTATTGTCCTCTGTATTTTATGCAATGTCCTGGTGTCTATACCATGCTTGGTAATGTTAAAGACTGTTCCAAATGCACCATTACTCACAATCCGAATAAAGGTTGGAAAATTGTACAAAAATATTTGCAATTACAGCAGGAGAAAAAACTATGACAACAGTATTAACTCGTAGTGGTTATGCGAACCCAGGCACTTCACTAAACTTTCCAACTGGTCAATGGCGACAATTATTTAGACCTGAACATCAATATGAAATAGCTCCTTGTCATGGAAGCTGTCCAGCTGGTGAAGACCCACAAGCTTATTTAGCTCACGTTCAACTTGGACATTATAAAGAAGCCTGGGAAACTATTGTCAACGTCAATCCCATCCCAGCTATAGCTGGTCGAGTATGTCCACATCCTTGTGAAACTTCTTGTAATCGGAAAGAATATGATTCACCATTAGCAATTCATGCAGTAGAGCGTTTTTTAGGTGATGAAGCAATTGCCAAAAATTGGGCTTATCCAGTTGCACCCGTTGATCCAAATGCTCCAGAAATTGCTATTGTAGGAGCTGGGCCAGCCGGAATTTCTACCGCTTATCACTTAGTCAAACGTGGTTATCGGGCAATTATTTTCGACGACCATCCAGAAGCAGGTGGAACTTTACGCACGGCATTACCACCATATCGTTTACCACGTCAATTACTAGATGCCGAATTAAAACGAGTATTAGCATTAGATGGTATAACTTTTTGTCCACAAACTCGATTGGGACGAGATATAGATATCCATGAATTACAGGAAAAATATCCAGCTGTATTTTTGGGCGTAGGTACTCAGAACAGTATAGAATGGAGTATTGATGGAGTTGTACCACGGGATTTACATTCTGGATTTGAATTGCTGAAAGAATGGATTGATATCGGTAAAGTTCCTACTCCAAATAGTGTTGCTGTGATTGGGGCTGGTAATACCGCAGTTGATATGGCGAGAGTTTTAAAACGGGCTGGAGTTGCAGAAGTACATCTTATCTCACATAAACCAATTCCTAAACCAAGTATTCCAGTAGAAGAGTCAATGCCAGCTATTCCTAGAGAGGTGTATGAGGCATTAGAAGAAGGAGTTATTATCCATGAATATAGAGGGATTAGGCGGTTAATTCTACGTGGTGAAAGAGTTGTTGGGGTTGAGCTAGTGCATATGAAAAAACTGATGCAAGCTAGTGGAAGGCTGAAAAGAGTAGCTTTCGAAGGTACAGAAACAGTGCTTAATGTTGATCAAGTCATCCCGGCTGTAGGACAAGTTATTGATCCACAAGGATTTGAAAGATTGGCTGATAATAATACGCATTTAAAAGTAGATGAATGGGGACAAATTATTGGTAATTCTGGCATATATGCTGGTGGCGATGCTATTGGTAACAGTGGTACAGTTACAGCTGCTATTGGTGACGGTAGAAAAGCAGCAGCAACTATCGATAATATATTGCAAGATAAACCTTTATCCAAAACAATAGATAAGGTATCTATTCCATTTAAAAAGCTAAATATGAATTATTACGAACTTAATCCACAAGTACAAGAACCAACTTTACCAGTTGCACAACGGATTGGGGATGAAGAAATAACCACTAGCTTGTCTAGTTCATTGATTGCTAAAGAAAGTCAACGTTGTTTTTCCTGTGGTAATTGTTTAGCTTGTGATAATTGCTGGATGTTATGTCCAGATTCAGCTATTTTAAAGACTAAAGAATTAGCTAGTGATGGTTCGCATTATATCTTTGATTATGAGTATTGTAAAGGTTGTGGACTATGTGTTAATGAATGTCCTTGTGGCTTTATTCAAATGCTAGAGGAAAAATAATGAAAAAACTAGTTGTAGCTATAATATTAACTTTAAGTTCAAGTGTTTATGCTACTAATGGTTATTGGTCACATGGGTACGGTGCTAAATCTAAATCAATAGCTGGAGCATGTGTAGCTATGGCATTTGGAGCAATGTGTGCATCGAGTAATCCGGCAGCTTTAGTAAGAGTTGGTAATCGGATGGATTACGGTTTAGCATTATTTTCCCCAACTAGAGGTTTTACTGCTAATGATGATGCTTCTCCAATTGGACCGCCGAATGGCCCAGCTTCTGTACCTGCTAATCAATATGAAAGTGGTAATGATTTCTTTCTGATTCCTCATTTTGCTTATAATCGTTTATTGGATGCAAGTAGTTCTATTGGAGTTGCAGTTGGTGGAAATGGTGGAATGAATACAGAATATGATAGTGCAGTATTCCAAAATTTTGGTAATCCAATGTTTCCCTCTTCAATGGCTTCCTCACCAACAGGAATTGATTTAACTCAAGTATTTATCGGTGTTACCTATTCTAAAAAGATCAATGAAAAACATTCATTTGGAATTACTCCAATTTTTGCGATTCAATCAGTTGAAGTAAAAGGTTTACAGCCTTTCAGGTCATTTTCATTATATCCAGATAAAGTTACCAATAATGATCATGATTTTTCCTATGGCGGTGGCTTAAGATTCGGCTGGTTTAGCCAAATTACTGATCGAATTAGTCTAGGAGCTTCTTATCAAACTAAGTTAAAAATGACTAAATTTGAAGAATATAAAGGATTATTTGCTGATGAAGGTAGTTTTGACGCTCCTGTTAATTATGATTTAGGTTTTGCGGTTAAAATTACTCCTGAATTAATCTTTGCTTTTGATTATCAACGGATTAAATATAGTGGTGTGAAAGCAATATCTAATCCTGCTGATTTAGTATTTATGCCTGGTCAGACCTTATTAGGCACAGAAAATGGGCTTGGATTTGGTTGGGAAGATATGGATATATTTAAGTTCGGCTTACAATGGAAACATAGCAAAGACTTTACTTTACGTGCAGGATATAGTCGTGCTAATAATCCATTTCCAAATACACAGGCATTGTTTAATACTTTAGCTCCTGCAGTTATTAGAACTCATTACACTTTTGGTTTTAGTACTCCATTAGCAGAAAACACTGAATTAAACGTAGGTTTTACCTATGCTCCAAACGAGAAAGTGAATGGAACGAATAGAAATACTGGGCCTCAAACTGGTTTTGTCGAAATGAGCCAATTTGAGTTTATTGTTGGTATAGGAACGGATTTTTAAAAGATTAAACTAAGTTTGATTAGCAAGGAAATATCTTGATATAATATTTATGGTATAATTCCATTTAATTGAATTGATATATAATTAATTGTGAATGATTAACTGTGAATTATTAATTGTTAATGTAAAGTCAAAATCATTAGTAATTAACTATTCTTCATTCACTAATTCACAATTAAGAATAAAATCCCAAACAACTTATGAAGAATGAATAGGAGTTACTTAATATGACCCGTATGGTTAATTGTGTCAAGCTTGGAAAAGAAGCTGAAGGTTTAAAATTTCCACCTTATCCTGGTGAATTAGGCAAAAAAATTTATAAAAACATTTCTGATGAAGCTTGGAAAATGTGGGTTAAACAACAAACCATGATAATTAATGAATATCGTTTATCTCCTGCTGACCCTAAGGCTCGTGAAATGATTTCCGAAGAAATGCAAAAATTTCTTTTTAGTGGAGAATCAACCGCTCCTGAATAGTTTGTACAACCAGCTTAATTTTTATTTATCAAGAGACTTTTCTGCATTAGAAATAGTTTCTTGATTCATTACGATATTTACGGAAGTATTTTCTCGCACCCGATTAAACAAATCAATAACATCCAAGTTGAACATCCTAATGCAGCCATGAGATGCTGGTTGCCCAATCTTGCTTTCTTCAGCAGTTCCATGAATATAAATATAGCGTTTGTAAGAATCTATTCCTGTTCCTAAGTTTTTACCGATTTCTAGCCCTTTTAGCCACATAATCCGACTTGTAACTAAATCTCCTGTTTCCTTATTAATATTTGCAATTCTACCAGTATTTTTACGTCCTTTGAAAATAGTTCTTATTGGAGCGTCATTCCCAATTTTATTTTCAATTTTATGTAACCCTAATGGAGTTTTGCCACTATTAGCTTTACTACCTATTCCATACTTAGAAGTTGAAATTGGATAGTCTTTTATAAGTTCGTTATTCATTTTATATAAATACAGCTTTTGTTCAGAAACATCTATTATAATTTTTGCTTTATCTAATAACTGCATTGATGGTTCAGTTAAATTTGCTTGATTAATTGTTTCCATTGCTTGAACATGTGCTAAACTTATTAATATCAATACTATTGCCAATTTAATAGTTAATATTTGAATATGGTTTGTTAATATCATTGTAGGGTTTCTATCGCTCTTAGTATATGTTGGATTGATTTTAGCATAAGTATTTATTTAAGTATGAACTTAAACTAAAAATTTTAAACCTATATGATTTTAACTGGTAATAAAAAAGTATTCAACTTAAATTAACTAATGTTACGCACTTAAAATAAATTTTTTATAAAAATAATCATATTAATATGTCATATATACTTGAAGCAATTAAAAAAAATGAACGTGAACAAGAAGATATTCAATTTATTGATTATTCTCCTAATAAGCCAGTATATTCAAAAAAACTATGGATAAGTATAATGATAGTGTTAAATATGATAATATGGTCAATCCTATTATGGCCTAAAGAACCACTTAAATCACCACAAATAACTATAATATCACCTTTATCATCATCTAATAATCTAAGTGATAATCTTAAATAATACTCAAATAATATGCACTCAATTTTAGAACGCATACTACGCCATTCTAACTTTAATAATGATAGCTTGCCAACTGATTTAGAAAAATGGCAAAAATTCATTTGTCGAATTGGAGTTTTTTTTAATAATATTGATCATGAGCGTGAAAAATTACATCACCAACCATCATTAGCAAATATTATGGCTGCTATGGACGATGGGGTATGTGTATTTGATAAACAAGGTCAATTATTATTTGCTAATTGCGCAGCTGAAAAATACTTAGCTACTACAGATAAATCTTCAATATTAGAACGATTTGAACTACATGAAAAAAATAATCCTGAGCTAGTATTATCGACTGATAAAGTTATTGCAAAAATAATTAATAATAAATTTCAAGATAATAATGCTTGTTTGTTAGGTAATACCAATCTACCAATATCATGTACCTTTAACCCAATTATTGAAGATAATAAAACAACTAGCATAGTTTTAACCTTCAGAGATATAAGTGAAGTTAAAAGTGTTGAAGCAGAATTAATTGCATCTAAGGAATCAGCTGAAAAAGCCAGTAAAGCTAAATCTCATTTTTTATCAAGCATGAGCCATGAATTGCGTACACCTATGAATGCAATATTAGGCTACAGTGAATTATTAAAAGAAGACTTAAGTGCTCCAACGGAAAAATTTGATGATGATTATAAACAAGATATGTTTCAATATGTTGAAAATATTTTACAGGCTGGTTGGCATTTACTTGAATTAATTAATAAAGTTTTAGACTTAACCCGTATTGAAGCTGGTAAATTAGAAGTTAATATCGAAAAAGTTGAATTAATTGATTTAATCAAAGAAAGTGTTAGTTTTGTTGCTCCTCAAGCTGAGAAACTCAATATTATTATTGATAATTCTACTGCCATTTTATCACCTCATTATGCTTTGATAGATCAAGGACGCTTGAAACAAGTCATTATTAACTTATTATCCAATGCCGTAAAGTATAATTGTGATAATGGTAAAATCACTATTAGTTTATCGAAACCAGATTTTAAATATATACGTTTTGAAATACAAGATACTGGAGTTGGCTTAACCGATGAACAAAAGGCTAAAATATTTGATCCATTTGTAAGATTAAGTGGAGTTAACGTAATTGAAGGTACTGGTATTGGTTTAACTATCACCAAACGCTTATTGGAAATAATGGATGGTCGGATAGGGGTAGATAGCGAGATTGATATTGGTAGCACTTTTTGGGTTGAAATACCAACTGGTGAAGTAATCGATACGCAAAACAGTATTTTAGAAACAAGTAAATATACTTTATTATATATTGAAGATAGTCGTACTAACGTTAGTTTGGTAGCTCAGATACTTAAATCTAGGTCAGACATTACTTTGATGTCAGCTCATACTGGTGAAATGGGATTAGAACTAGCTCAACTGCATCATCCAGATGTAATTTTATTAGATATAAATCTACCTGGAATGGATGGTTTTGAAGTGATGAAACATTTACATGAATCTGAGAAAACCTGTAATATTCCAGTACTAGCGTTGACTGCAAATGATGCCACCAAAAATTTAGAACGTGGCCGTAAGGCTGGTTTTTTAGATTATATAATTAAACCTTTGGATATTAAGCAGTTCCTTAAAACCATCGATAATACTCTATCTGATGAAACTACTTAATTGATCCAAATTACTAAGTTTGAGCTTGAGTAGATGCTTTTTTACTAGATTTTTTAGTTATAGCCACATCTTTTTTAGGTAATAATTTTTCCCTGATTTGCTGTTCAATAGTATTCGATATTTCAGGATTTTCTTTCAAATAAGTCCGTACGTTATCTTTACCTTGGCCAATTTTATTGCCAGCATAGCTATACCAAGCTCCAGCTTTATCGATAATATCGTGTTTAACCCCTAAATCAATTAATTCACTAGCACGAGAAATTCCTTCCCCATAAATTATGTCAAATATAACTTCTCTAAATGGAGGAGCAACCTTATTTTTAACAATTTTGACCCGAGTTTCATTGCCAATGATTTCATCACCACGTTTAACAGCACCAATCCGACGAATATCTAACCGAACACTAGCATAAAATTTGAGAGCATTACCACCAGTGGTAGTTTCTGGGCTGCCAAACATAACCCCAATCTTCATACGAATCTGATTAATAAAAATAACTAATGTATTAGTACGGTTAATATTAGCGGTAAGTTTACGCAAAGCTTGTGACATTAAACGAGCTTGTAACCCCATATGTGAGTCGCCCATATCTCCTTCTATCTCAGCTTTAGGAGTTAATGCTGCCACTGAATCAATAATTACCAAATCAAAAGTCCCAGAACGCACCAAAGTGTCGGTAATTTCTAAAGCTTCTTCTCCGTTATTAGGTTGAGATAAATATAATTCACCAACATTTACTCCAATATTCTTAGCATAATTACTATCTAAGGCATGTTCAGCGTCAATAAAAGCAACTAAACCACCCAATTTTTGAATTTCAGCAGCAATTTGTAAAGTTAAAGTAGTTTTACCAGATGATTCAGGACCATATATTTCAACAACTCGACCTCTAGGCAATCCACCTACACCAAGCCCTATATCTAAGGCCAATGAACCAGTGGATACGGTTTCAACGTCTTCTATGTCGATAGCATCTAACCGCATTACAGCCCCTTTCCCAAACTGTTTTTCAATTTGTTTTAAGGTAGCCGCTAGAGCTTGTGTTTTATTATCATCCATTGCTATTAACTCGCTATTTTGTGAATGTATTTAGTAATGATATTATCGCATAAAATGCCATAAATTACCAGTTAAATAATCAGCTTATTAAATATATTTGATATATAGATAAATTAATATTATATAACTTTATTATGGATTAACATAATGACGTAACCAAGGCATTAAATCACTAGGCAATAATCCTCTTTCACCTTCTAATGCAGCTTGATCGGCCGCTTTACCATGAATATAAGTTCCAAAATTAGCGGCATCATAGGTAGATAAACCTTGAGCTAATAAGCCAGCAATTACTCCTGTTAGTACATCGCCCATTCCACCACATGCCATACCTGGGTTGCCAGAACTGCAAATACTGATAGAATTATCTGGGCCAGCAATTAGAGTTCCAGCTCCTTTAAGTACACAAACATTACCAAATCTTATTTGTAAAGCTCGTACAGCAGCAAAACGATCATCCTGAATTGTGCTAGTTGAGGTTTCTAATAAACGAGCTGCTTCACCAGGATGAGGAGTTAGTACACTGTTAATAAAACGAAATGGAGTTTTAGCTAGTAAATTAAGAGCATCAGCATCTACAACCACTGGTTTTACCACATCTTTGACAGTTTCTAACATAGCTCTGGCCCATAAGGATTGACCAAGTCCAGGCCCAATTATAATCACACTAGCTTTATCTAATAATGGGATTAATTCTTCTGGAGTTTCTATCCCATGAGTCATAACTTCAGGACAATTAATATTCAGCATAGCAGCGTGAACATTACGAGTTGCGATACTTACTAATCCAGCTCCAATTTTAGTAGCAGCTTTGGCAGCTAAACGAACTGCTCCAGTCATACCGCTATCACCACCTATCACTAGTACATGGCCAAAATTACCTTTATGAGCGATACGAGAACGTCTAGGTAAAATTAGGCTATTACCATCAAATCGTACTATTTTAGTTTTTATTTGTTTATATGCTATATCAGGCACTTGTAAATCATCAAAATAAATTTTCCCACAATATTCTGGCCCAGCTCCAGTGAATAAGCCCTGTTTTAATCCAATAAAACTGACGGTGACATTAGCTTGTACTGCTATTCCCAAAACTCTACCAGTATCAGCATGTAAACCTGATGGAATATCTACTGATAAAACTTGACAATTACAATCATTAATAGCCTCTATTACTTCTCGCCATTGGCCTCTCAATTTGCGGTTAATTCCAGTACCAAATAAAGCATCTACAATAACATCAACAATAGTTAATTTTTTGGCTGTGAAGACTTGTGCAATTAAACCAACATTTACCATGGTTTCAAATGCAGTTAAAGCATCATTTCTAAGTTTATCTGTGTCACCTATTTGTAAAACTGTTACGTCATAACCAGCCAAATATGCTAAACGAGCTAAAACATAACCATCGCCACTGTTATTACCAATTCCACATAACACGGCTATCCGACGAGCTCTAGGCCAGTGAGATTGTAAAATTTCAAAAGTAACACTACCAGCTCGTTCCATTAGACAAGTGCCTGGAATTCCCATTTCTTCAATGGTTATTCGATCTATTTCTCGTACTTGATTGGCACTGTAAAGTGATATAGGTAAAGATTCCATTATAGCTATCTTAAGTTTATAATTATCCTAATCCCTCGCCAAAATGTTTACGATAATATTTCAATTCTTCAATTGAATCGTATATATCATATATAGCAAGATGTTTGGATTCTTTTTTAAATTCTGGTAAGGTAGGTAGCCAACGTTTAGCTAATTCTTTAAGAGTGCTAACATCTACATGACGATAATGGAAATATTTTTCCAATTTAGGCATATAGTTGTATAAAAAACGTCTATCTTGACAAACGGTATTACCACACATAGGTGAAATATTCTCAGGAATATGTTGCTGTAAAAAAGCTAAAGTAAGTTCTTCAGCAGTTTTAATGCTAACTTTGCTTTGACGCACTCGTTCAGTTAAACCTGAAGATCCATGATGTGTGGTATTCCATTCATCCATGATTGATAATACTTTATCACTGTGATGAATTGCCATAACGGGACCTGCTTTAATAACATTAAGATTACCGTCTGTCACCACAGTCGCAATTTCTATGATGGTATCGTTGTTAGGATCGAGTCCGGTCATTTCCAAATCGATCCAAATTAAATTATTGGAATTTTGTGACATATATGCTTATGTGTTAGTTCTAATCCCCATATTCCGATATGGGAATGTATACGATGACGCTCCAGCATTATTTTAAATGGTGCGATACAATGGTATCATTATATTTTTATATACTGGAGCATGGAAACAAAAATTACTATGAATGAACTTACTTTCATCTTTTTACTTTTTTTAATGTTAGGAACTGGATTGCAAATCTGGTTATCTGTACGTCAAAAAACTCATGTGCATAACCATCAAGATGTTGTGCCTAATGTTTTTGCCGAAAAAATATCACTTGCAGAACATCAAAAAGCAGCAGCTTATACTCTAACAAAAATCAGTTTTGGACAAAAGATTGATATTTTAGGAGTCATTATTCTATTATTATGGACTCTAGGTGGCTTTCTTGCAATGCTTGATCAAGTTTGGAGAAATTTAGGCTGGTCAGAATTATGGACTGGAGTGGCAGTATTTGTTAGTTTCGGTGTCTTATCATCACTAATTGAATTACCAGCAAATATTTATAGTACCTTTCGGATCGAGGCTAAATTTGGTTTTAATCGTACTACTACTAAATTATTTATGATTGATTTGTTTAAATCTTTGGTTTTAACATTATTATTAGGAATTCCTTTTATCGCTTTAGTATTATGGTTGATGGAATCTGCCGGACAATATTGGTGGTTTTATGTATGGGCCGTATGGATGGGATTTAGCTTATTAATGATGTGGGCTTACCCAGCTTTTATTGCTCCTTGGTTTAATAAATTCAATCCAATTGAAGATGGCGAATTAAAACATAAAATTGAAAACTTATTACAACGCAATGGTTTTGCTAGTTCTGGTATTTTTGTAATGGATGGATCAAAGCGATCTGGACATGGTAATGCATATTTTACTGGGCTTGGCAGTAATAAACGTATTGTATTTTTCGACACTTTGCTTAATGATTTAACCGTTGACCAAGTTATTGCTGTATTAGCCCACGAAGTTGGTCATTTTAAAAATAATCATATTAAAAAACGTATTGTTTGGATATCTTTATTCAGTCTTGGTGGTTTAGCTCTTTTAGGTTGGTTAATGCAGCAAAATTGGTTTTACACTGGTTTAGGAGTCGATACTCCATCAACTTATATGGCACTATTATTATTTATGCTAGTTTTACCAATTTTCACTTTCTTTTTACAACCAATCATGGCATGGTTATCACGTAGACATGAATTTGAAGCAGATGATTTTGCTGCTCAACAGTCTAATCCAGCTGATTTAATTCAAGCATTGGTTAAATTATATAAGGAAAATGCCAGCACTTTAACACCAGACCCTTTATACTCAGCATTTTATGATTCACATCCACCAGCACCAGTACGAATAGCTCATTTAGCTAATTTGATTAAATAAAGTTATACATCAAATACCTTCGCCAATTAGATAGTTGTTTAATGAAGCGAAGCGTATTTCCCGAAACATTATGGCATTGTCGAAAGTATTGAATATATGATGATTTACACACCATATTCATATAAATTTTCATGATATTTTTAATAGACATATTTCCTAAATAAGGATATATACATGTAGGATGCAATGAACGAAGTGAATTGCATCAAGATGTAATTCGTAAACTCATTACATCCTACATAAAGTCCGTCAATTTCACGTTGGTAATACAATCATACTTATCTATATTAATTTCGTTATTTAGGAAATATGTCTAATATGTTATTATATTAATGATTGGTAAGTTGTTTGAATAATATCTTTAAATTAAAATAATGAACATATGTAAACGATGTTATATAAGCGGACGAGTTCAAGGAGTAGCATTTCGCTATTATACACAACAACAAGCCCAAAAACTGGGTATAACTGGTTGGGCTAATAATTTGACTGATGGACGAGTAGAAGTTTTGGCCTATGGCAAATCTGATGTAGTAAACAAATTATGTTTATGGTTGCATAAAGGCCCACCTTCAGCACATGTTATTGAAGTTAAATGTCAAACAGAAATAAATTTTAATATCCCGAATAATTTTAAAATTGGCTAATTTTTAGGTTTGTTAATATGGAAAATGTAGAAGAGGCTGCAAGCGTCAAACAAGTAGCAGATACTATCGATCATGCTATGACTGAGTTTAACAAAGCAATGAAGCGAAGGGAAGCTTTAATTGTTAGAATTGGTACTCAGACTACACAAATTATTAAATTTAGTATGCTAGGATTGGGAGTAGTAACTGTAATAGTATTTGCTCTTATTGTAATATTATTGTCAGATATGGGTAATATTACTAAGCGTTTGGATGAAGTTGCTGGTTATATGCGAGAAATAAATGAAAATGTTGTTATAGTTGGTAAAAATATAAATGGCATGACAGGTTCAATAGATTTAGTAAAAAATTCAATAGACAAAATGGAAAAAAATGTCGCATTTATGCCAACTTTAAATGGTTCTATAACTAAAATTAGCACTGATATGCTTGCCATTAATGATAGTCTTAATAGAATGACTATTAATATTGATGAAATGGGGACTAATATGGCAATAATGACTTATCATGTTAGTGGTTTAAATAATAGTCTCGGGGTTATGGGACATAATGTCGATAGAATGGCAGCTCCCATGAAAATGTTTCCATTCCCTTAATGACAGATAAAATTTAATATTTTAGAATCATTGTTGGATTACACTTAAAAAGTTACTGATAATTTATTTAGACATATGGAAAATATAGAAGCAACCATTGTTAATCCTTTGATTGGCAATAAAATTCCTAAGCCATCATATTCAACTGATGGTTCAGCTGGAATTGATTTACGAGCCTGTATTGATTCTGCTATAACGATTGAACCCAATACGACTGAATTGATTGGAAGCGGTATAGCTATTAATATTCATAATCCTAATATTGCTGCAATGTTGTTACCTCGTTCTGGTCTTGGGGTTAAGCATGGTATTGTGTTAGGTAATTTAGTTGGTTTAATAGATTCCGATTATCGAAAAGAAATCAAGATAGCAGTTTGGAATCGGAGTGAAAATTCATTTATAATTAATCCAGGCGAACGTATTTGTCAGATGATATTTGTGCCGATTATACAGGCCGATTTTAAATGGGTAGACAAACTTGAAGACAATGGCCGTGGTGGTTTTGGTTCAACTGGATTGAGTTAAAATGAAAGATAAGCCAGTAGTTTTAATAATTGATGACAGCTCTGTTAATTTAACTTTGTTACATAACATGTTGGAAAAGAATAATTTTCAAGTAATGTTAGCTAACAGCGGCGAACAAGGTTTAGTATTAGCCAAACAAGACCCACCAGATATAATTTTATTAGATATTATAATGGGTGGTTGGGATGGCTATGAAACTTGTAGGCATATGAAAAAAGAGCAAATTCTAAATAAAGTCCCAGTGTTATTTTTATCTGCTCTTGGCGATACTGAGAATAAAGTTCGAGCTTTACAAGCTGGTGGAGTGGATTATATTAGCAAACCATTTCAAAGAGAAGAATTATTAGCCAGAGTACAAACTCATATCGAACTAGCTAATTTACGTCAACATTTAGAAGATGAAGTAGCAAGTAAGACGGAAAAAATAAAATTATTATTTGAAGCATTACAATTATCTTATGATAAAGCCGAACAAGCATCAATCTTAAAAACTGAATTTTTACGCAATGTTAGCCATGAATTTTTAACTCCAATGAATATTGTATTGGGCATGTCAGAAATGTTATTGGAAGATACAGAACTAAATGAAGAGCAAAGTTCTTATACTAAAGCAATTATGAATGCGAGTAAGAAATTGACTGATATTCTTACCAATATGCTAAGTTTTGCTCAACAATTTAAAGGAGAACTAAAGTCATCATCATCAGAATTTTTTTTACATGAAGTTACAAATAATATTCTACAACATTTTGCCAAAAATATTAAAAACAAACAGTTAGTAATCGAGGCTATAATTGACCCGGAATTATATGTCGCTTTTTATGGTGATAAAGAAGCCATTCATAAAATTTTAATTAAATTAGTTGATAATGCAATTAAATTTACTGAACAAGGTAGTATTATTATCCAAGTTAAACTTTTGGAATGTTTTGAAAACGGAGAATGGGTAGAATTTAAAGTAATTGATACTGGGATTGGGATTGCTGAAGAAGCTAATTTATTTGATACCTTTTATCAAATTGATGGTTCATCAACCCGATGTCATGACGGCATGGGTATGGGATTGGCTGTGGCTAAAATGTTTACCGAAACAATAGGCGGCAAAATTGGAATTATCAGCAAACCAAATGAAGGAAGTACGTTTTGGTTTAAAATACCATTGCAATTAGCTAATAACTGATTATGTTAACTCAGCCTATGGCTAGTACAAACTTATTCCTAAATCCTTAGGAACAAGTCATAAACTAGCTTAAACTAATCCGTAAAGCTGCTGCAGTGGCAAAAGGAGATAGGGTTAAGGATAACGATAATAAAGCTCCTAAGAAATATAATTGCCCAGCTACTGGAAAGCCTCTGGCAGCTTCATTAACTGCACCAGCCGCAAAAATTAACACTGGAATGTACAAAGGCAATACTAACAAAGATACTAAAACTCCACCACGTCGTAATCCTACCGTTAATGCTACCCCAATCGCTCCTATTAAACTTAAAATTGGCGTGCCTAGAATTAACGTTGCAATTAATGTAGAAGTGGCTTTTTCTGGTAAAAATAATAAAACTCCTAAAAATGGAGCTAATAAAATTAATGGTAAACCAGTAACCAACCAATGAGCTAATACCTTAGCTAACACTAATATTGGTAAGGAATGGGAAGATAAAGCAAGCTGTTCTAAACTACCATCTTCAAAATCAGAACGGAATAAATTATCTAATGACAACATAGCAGCTAATAATGCAGCAACCCAAATTATACCAGGAGCAATTCCTTGTAAAATTTTCGACTCTGGAGAGATTCCTAGAGGAAATAAACTGATTACAATCACAAAAAATAATAGCGGATTGGCTAATTCAGCTCGGTGGCGATAAGCCAAAGTTAAATCACGTTTCAATAAAATATAAAAAGCAGATAGATCAGAGGTCATAATTTATATCTAGCAAATACGTCTTTACATTTATAAAATTAAGAAAAGTTTATTATATCGCAAAATTGATTTGTTTTTTTAATTTTTTCATTGCGTTACTCTCAATTTGTCGAATTCTTTCGGCTGATACACTATATTGTTTAGCCAATTCCTGAAGGGTTATTTTCTTATCACTTAACCAACGTTTTTGTAAAATATCTTGACTACGAGCATCTAATTTTTCGAATGCACTTAGTAGTTGTTTATTACCATAATTTGTCCAGTCTGCTTCTTCAACAATATCTGCTGGATTATATCTATTATCTTCTAAATATGCTGCTGGCGCAAAGTTTTTTTCTTCATCTTCAGTTTCATTAGTAGGACCATCAAAAGCAACATCTTGCATGGTCATCCGTTTTTCCATTTCCAAAACGTCTT
Organism: Thioploca sp.; assembly: GCA_030627235.1. Taxonomy (GTDB): domain Bacteria; phylum Pseudomonadota; class Gammaproteobacteria; order Beggiatoales; family Beggiatoaceae; genus DRQV01. The sequence goes on along the minus strand of DAOUSL010000002.1, from coordinate 70,699 downwards.
TGTTAGTTACTCCTAAATCAGTGGCTATTTGTATAACTTCAGCATGCGATAACCAACCTAAACGTTTTTTCATACTACGCAGATTAAAGAATAATTTACGTTGAGCTTTAGTTGTAACAACTTTGACAATCCGCCAATTACGCAAAATAAATTCATGGATTTCAGCTCTAATCCAGTGAATTGCAAATGATACCAGACGTACTCCAACATTAGGATTAAATCGTTTTACTGCTTTCATTAGACCAATATTGCCTTCCTGAATTAAATCGGCCTCTGATAATCCATAACCACGGTAGCCATGTACGATATATAATACAAACCGTAAATGAGATACTACTAATTTTTTAGCAGCTCCTAAATCTTCATCATTATAAAGACGTTCTGCCAATGCTTTTTCTTCTGCTGCAGTAAGAACTGGAATTGTTTTTATATTACTAACATAACTATCAAGGCATAACTCTTGAACAGCGAGTTGCATACCAACACGAGAAGTTAAATTTGCCATCTTTTCCCCACTATATTTTATACTTATAAGAAATTATTAGCACTCTACCAATGCGAGTGCTAAATTCACTATGAGGTTGTATAATCAAAAATCAATTTAAAAATAAATTATTTATAAATTAAGTAAACTAATAGCTATTCATACAGATCAAAAAATATTAATTCTGAATCCTGATTATAGAACTTTTCTACCTCATAATATACAATGTAAAAAAGCATTATGAGCATGAAAATGATTAATAATTTGTGAAGTATTAGATATAGTATATAAAATATGAATAAAAATTCCTTGACAACTATCATAGTTCATTGCAATAATATAAAAAATTCTAACTGAAATAGATTAAAAATATGTTATATTTAAGCCAGATTTTAATAGAACACCATGAGTTAGAAAACTTTGAACAGTTAGTTGAAATAGTAAAAAAACGAAAGACTGAAGATCGTTTTTTCCGTATGGATATAATTCCACCTTTTCCAGATACTCCAGATAATTGGGAAGATCGTTTGGAAGCATCTTTTTATTAAATATAGGTTAAGTTATGTGGCAAGAAGATGAGCCTAAAGAAGATATAGTTATATCTAAAGATATTGTAGATATGGCATTTGCTATTGATTGCCGTTGTTTATTATTAGACCATGCTTATAATTTATCCCAAGAAATTTATAAAGTGTTGCCTTGGTTTGAACAAGAACCATTTGCAGGATTACATTTAATTCGTGGTGGTGAATCAAACCACGGTTGGCAACGTCCAGATCAACCAGATAGTATTATGTATTTATCCCGTCGTACTAAATTGACCTTACGTCTCCCGCAAAATTGTGTTGACAAAGCTCAGGTTCTTTGCGGTACGACATTTGATATCGATGGTTATTCATTACAGGTAAAATCAGCTAGGACTAAAGAACTTGATAAAATTGATACTTTATTAGCTAGAAATATAATTACTAAACCAGAAATTTCTGAAGAAACTTTTGTAAGTGATATGATAGCCCAATTGACTAAATCTGGAATTAATTGTCGTAAAGCTGTTTGTGGTAAAACTGATAATATTAAAACTCCAACTGGAAATCTATTTACTCGTAGTTTAATGTTGGCAGACCTTGAACCACAAGCTTCAATTCTTATACAACAACAAGGTCTGGGTACTGGTAGAACAATGGGTTGTGGTTTATTTGTGGCTCATAAAGGTATTAATGCTACTACCTCAACATACTAGGTGATGCTTGCGTAATATATATATTATTCTGCTAATATTTTCTAACTCACTGTTGGCTGCTGGTTTTAATTGTGATATTTATGATGAACTATCTCCTATTGAAGAATTTATTTGTTCGGATCCACAATTAAACGAAGCAGATACAAGGATGAGTCAGGCCTATTTTAGTTTATCAAGAAAAATAGTAGACACGGAAACTAAAAAGCTATTTCTCTATGATCAACGTAAATGGTTGATTAAGCGAAATACTGAAGTATCAATTTGTTCGCAACCAGATTGTGAAATTCAATTTTATAATTTAAGAATTAAACTATTACATCCTATGTCAAATATTAGTTGTAATGTTTCTGAAACTGGTGAATTTAATGTTGAAAATCTAGATTCAAAAATTAATTCCAAATTACCATATCTTAGTTGCCAAAGATCAATTAATGAAATTATTTGTGCTAATCGTTTATTAAGACATGTAGAAGGCAAAGTTATAGAATTGTATACTCCATTCAAAAAAGAATTAAGTAAAGATCAAGCTACTTGGATTGCATTACGAGATGAAAAATTACGAAATTGTGATTTTGCTTGTCTTTGGCAATTTTACAAAGAACGGATAGAATTTTTAATTCATTATAGTTTTGATGAATCTTAATATTGAAATAATGTTAGAGGAATATTTATGTTATTTAAAATAAGTTTTTTATTAAGTTTGGTCATATTAACAAACCCTATAATGGCAGCTAGTTTTAACTGTGGAAAAGCAACAACAGAAACTGAATATTTGATTTGTGATGATCCAATACTCCATGAAGTGGATGAAAAGCTAGGTAAATCTTATAAGAGATTACGAAAAGTTTTATCAAAAAAAGAGACTAAATTATTACAACAAGAACAACATAAATGGTTGAAACAAAGAGATTTAGAATTACTAAACTGTAGTGAACTAGATTGTGAAGTTCAATTTTATGAAATAAGGATTAAGCAACTTGGACCAGTTGAAAAAGTTGGATTTAATTGTAAAAAAGCTACTACTGAAGTTGAGAAAAAAATTTGTGTCAGTAGTCTGTTAAAACATGCTGATGGTCGTATGACTAAATTATATAAGTTAGAAAAAAAGCCGAGTCAGAATTTTATTCAAGAACAACGTAATTGGATAACAGTTCGTGATACTAAACTAAGAAAACCAGATTGTGATACAAATTGTGCTTGGCAAGTTTACCAAAAACGTATGGAATTTTTAATTAAGCATATTTATTTTAAAACTGCCAACCATAACCCAAAATAACACTAATGATTTGTTCTTTATCAACTAAAGGACTATCATATACATCATCTCCAAAACTTTCGTATTCAACTGTCATAAATAGATTAGAACGCTTATTTAGAGAATAAACTAAATCTAATGAAGCAGTGTAATTCATAGTGCTTTCACCATTATATGCAGGTCGTTCTGGTTTTGCTTGAGCGTTATTTACTCCATAATAATGATTGATTAAATTTTCGCTTTGCAATTTTAAACCTATATCCGGGGTTAAAATTAATTTTTTATCAGTTAATATATAAGTATGACTAATCGATGCTATAACCTCACTACCTTTGCTTTTATTAGTTATATCACTTAATACTGATAAATTGAAATTAAAAACCCCTTGTTTCCATACTGTAGCAATACCAGCATCAACAGTAAAATCACGATTTCCCATACCATTTAAAATAGTGCTATCATCAGCATCAAAACCTTCTAAACGTGGAGTAATAATTAGGTCAAAACTACCACTAGTTCCTTCAGCTATACGATAGCCTATTTTTAGACCGTCAATGAAAAAATTACCACGTCTCATAACTAAATAAGGTAAAGGTAAAATTTTATTATCAACCCCTTTATATGGTTCATTACGCAATATAACTTTTGACCCAATAATACCATGCCAACCATTATCAACCTGTTTATAAGGGGCTGCTAACAACATAGGGCTAAATCCTAACATAAACATACTAAAGAATCGGTAAAAAGCTCTCATATTCAACCTCAAACTATTTAAATTTTTTTTTTCACTACTATAATATTTGACATAGTTTAAATTAAGTTTAACCATAGATTATAAAATATCTGTGTATAAAAATATATTAACTTATAACATATATTCTATCCACTTTCACCTTATAAAGTAAATGCAATGTTAAATTTATTAGCCACAATTTTTATTATTATAATGTTAACTTCCTGTGCTACTGATAGCGATCCAAGTGCAAAATCGTCAGCCAGTCCTAACAAATGCCCAATTAGTACTAATGCTAAAATTAATGCTAAATCTGTCAAGGTAAATGCACCTAATCCTTTTGACGGGTTAGTTAACCCAGGTATGAATGTTAGTGCTGAAAAATTAAGTATTGGATTGATTACTAAAGAAATAGGATTATTTGAATTATTTGATTTTTCTACTAATAATTTACATGCAGGCAAGTATTCTGGAGATCAATTTACCTTAAATTTGCTTAGACAAGGTAAAACTTGCAAGCATGATAAGCAAAATTCTAAATTTATTATTGATAAATATGATACCACTACTGGTAAGATTAACGGATGTTTTATTAGCAAGTTTAATTGTAATAATGAATTAATTGAAATCAGCGCTAATATTTCTGGTATAGTTTATTAATTATGCCATATTTATCAGTTATAGTACCAATTTATAACGAATCCGACAATCTAATTTCATTAATAAACGAGATTAGAAATATTTTAGATGATAAAATCAATTATGAACTAATTTATGTAGATGATGGTAGTACTGATAATAGTTGGCAAGTTTTAAAATCTATTGCTCAGAAATTTAATAAATTAAGAATTATTCGTCACGGTAGTAGTTATGGGCAGAGTGTTGCTGTATTAACTGGAGTTAGAGCAGCACAAGCAAAATGGATTGTAACTTTAGACGGTGATGGGCAGAATGATCCTGCTGATATTTTAAATTTGTTAGCAATCATAGATAATAATTCACAAGTAAAAATGGTTATTGGTCTACGCCGAACTAGACAAGATAATTGGATGAAACGAATAGCTTCCACTATTGCCAATAAAGTAAGATGTTATTTATTAAAAGATGCTACCTTGGACACTGGTTGTGGTTTAAAGTTATTTGACCGTTCAGCTTTTTTAGAATTACCACATTTTAATCATATTCACCGATTTTTACCTGCTTTATTTTTACGCAATGGTTATCAAGTTATATCACAAAAAGTTAATCACCGTCCTCGTAGTAAAGGAAAATCTAAATACGGAATATTTGACCGTTTAGGAGCTGGAATTATTGATCTATTAGGAGTTATGTGGTTACAAAAACGCTCTTGTAAAGCAGAAATTGTCGAGGACATTAAATGAACAATGAAACTATGTGGTTGATAATAGGTTTTACTGGTCAACTATTTTTTTCTATGCGATTTTTAATTCAATGGTGGCAAAGTGAACGTCAACAAAAAAGTGTAATTCCAATCGAATTTTGGTATTTTAGTATTTTAGGAGCTACAACTTTACTAGTTTATGCTTTTTATCGTGCTGATCCAGTTTTTATTTTAGGCCAATCCACTGGTTTATTTATTTATTTGCGCAATTTACATCTAATAAAAAAATCAGCTCAGGAAAATTAAATGTCACGTGTTATTCGTTTTTTTGAAGAATGGGCCGGTTTATGGCTTTTATTAATTCTAATTCCTATCGTTAGTCGTACTCTAATCCAAATTGATGAAACTCGTTATGTAACTGTGGCATGGGAAATGTGGGTACAAGGAAATTGGTTAGTACCACATTTGAATGGAGAAGCTTATCATCATAAACCTCCATTATTATTTTGGCTGATCAATTTAGGCTGGACAGCATTTGGAGTGAATGAATGGTGGCCACGTTTAATCCCTGGTTTATTTTCTTTAGGTAACTTATTTTTATCTGCTTATATTGCACGTATTTTATGGCCTAAACAACCTAGAATTGCACGTTGGGTTCCTTTTCTTTTGTTAAGTAGCTTCTTATGGTGTATATTCACGGGTATCACCATGTTTGACATGCTACTCACCTTTTTTAATTTGCTTGGCATAATCGCAATTTTACAGAAACGTTGGGGATTATTAGGAATAGCAATTGGACTAGGTGTATTAACCAAAGGCCCAGTAATTTTATTAAATTTATTGCCGATTGCATTGTTAGTTCCTTGGTGGTCGGAGATTGAAAGTTTTACTAAATATTATCTAAGTTTAATTATTAGCATATTTATAGGAGCGTTGATAGCATTAACTTGGGCTATTCCAGCAGGAATACTTGGAGGGGAAGAATACCAACACGCTATTTTTTTTGGTCAAACAGCTAATCGTTTAGTAAATTCATTTGCTCATCAACAACCAATCTGGTGGTATATAGTTTGGTTACCAATAGCATTATTCCCAGTATCATTTTGGTTACCTGTGTGGCGTAGCTTATTACAACTACCTAAACATTGGAATAATAAAGGGGTAAAATTTTGTTTAATGTGGTTTGTACCAGTATTTATCAGTTTTTCTTTAATAAGTGGTAAGCAACTACATTACCTTTTGCCATCTTTACCTGCTTTAGCATTATTGATTGCTTATTTATTAGAAAAAATAACTATCCCTAAATATCGCCGAAGTGCTGCTTTACCTGGTTTAATTATAATTTTATTAGGTATTGTATTTTTAATCGTACCTTATTTATTATCAGTTACCCGTTTACCATTGTGGGTAGAAAATATTCCATTGCCAGTTTCTATCGCATTGATTGTGCTGGGTGGAATTTTATTAGGACAACAATCGAATAAATTTAAACAGAGATTGCTTGCTCTTAGTTCTGTAACAGTATTAGTTAGCTTAATTATTCCATTGACAATTCTTAGAGCAGGAGGGCAAGCTTATGATTTACGTGAAATTAGTAATAAAATTAATACTCTTCAACAAAATGGTACTACTTTAGCTCATTTTGGTAATTATTATGGTGAATATCATTTCTTGGGTAGACTACAACAAAAATTAAAAGTTGTTGATGAATACGACATTTGTCCTTGGCTTACTGAACATCCAGATAGTAAATTAATAGTTTTTTTTAAACGTGATTATCAAGATTTAATTAAGTATGCTGACTATGTGCAAGCCTATCGTTCTAAATTTGTAGGGATAATTGATGGCTACTTTATTCGCAGTGTTTGTGTAAAAATTATGTTTTGATAATATGTCGATTTATGTTAAAAGAACTTGGTTTAGATTGTAGATGTCAATTTTAATGAAGACATGCTTTCTTGGAAATGATTGTTGATTAAGTATAAATATTGTAACTATATAATTTTCATTAAATTAATTTTTTTTTGGATTTATCATATAATTCCTAAGTTAGATTATAGGTTTATTAAAATATAAAAAATAATGATATATAATATCTTCAGCTGTTCCAAATTATAAACCGGAGCCATATTAAGGTGATTGAGAAATTTTTACCGTTTGCATTGCCATGTATTGGCGAAGAAGAAATTAATGAAGTTGTTGATACATTACGTTCTGGTTGGCTTACAAGTGGACCGAAAACTAAATATTTTGAAGAAGAATTTGCTAAATTTATTGGTACTCCTCATACATTAGCAGTTAATTCTTGTACTGCCGGTTTGCATTTAGCCCTTGAGGCCATAGGCATTCAGCCGGGTGATAAAATAATTACCACACCTTATACCTTTACTGCAACTGCAGAAGTAATCCGTTATTTAGGAGCAGAACCATTATTCGTCGATATTAATTCAAATACATTTAATATAGATGTCGAACAAATAGCTAAAGCATTGGAAACTAACGATGGAATTAAAGCTATTTTACCAGTACATTTTGCTGGACAAGCTAGCAATATGGATGCTATTTTAGCTTTAGCCAAACAATATTCTCTGAAAATAGTTGAAGATGCTGCTCATGCACTGCCAACTTATTATAAGGGACGTGCAGTAGGTACATTAGGTGATATCACGGTTTATAGCTTTTATGTAACCAAAACTCTTGCTACTGGCGAAGGTGGGATGATAGTGACTGCTAATTCAGATTATGCAGAACATATGCAAGCTTTACGTCTACATGGGATTAGTAAAGATGTATTTAATCGTAGTTCTTCCAATGTACCAGCTTGGCATTACGATATAATTGCTCCTGGTTTTAAATATAATATGAATGATATTGCAGCCGCTTTAGGCATTCAACAACTTCTCAAGGTCAACAATTTTTTACAACGTAGAACTGAAATAGCAGAGCAATATAATCAAGCTTTTGCTGATTTGCCAATGCGTACTCCATATCAACATCCAGATAGTACTCATGCTTGGCATCTATATGTTATTCAATTAAAATTAGAAGAATTGCATATAGATCGTAATACTTTTATAGAACGGATGAAAGAAGCTGGGATTGGTACTAGTGTACATTTTATTCCATTGCATTTGCATACTTATTGGCGTGAAAGATATAATTTCAAACCAACAGATTTTCCAGTAGCTTTAGATACTTATCAAAGAGCTGTCAGTTTACCAATCTATCCTAGTATGAATAATGCTGATGTACAGAGAGTTATCAGACAAGTTAAAGCAATTTTACAAGGTAATTTATAGGATATTATTTGTTATAATGAATGATTAATTTGGTTAAAATATCTATCATTGGTTGTAACCTATTTACAAAAATAAATTCGTCTGGCTGATGAGCTTGCTCAATATCGCCAGGGCCTAAAATAATAGTTTGCATACCTAATGCTTGTAAATAAGGAGCTTCGGTTGCATATGCGACTGCCTCAGCTGGATGTTTAGTTAAACGTTCTGTAAATTGCACTATATCAGAGTTAGCAGGAGTTTCCATAGCTGGAATACCTCCAAACAATGCTTTAAATTTTATATCTAAGCCAGTATTTTGTAAGCTTTTATTTACTAATTGACGGATTGTGGAACGTAATTCTGTTAAATTCATGCCTGGTAACGGACGTAAGTCTATATGTAATTCACAGTCGGCACAAATACGATTAGGATTATCACCACCTTTAATATAACCAAAATTCATAGTTGGAATTGGAATTTTAAATGCTGAATTATGGTGTTTAGTTTGTAATTGTTCCCGCCAACTTGACAGTTCTCCGATTACTTTATACATACCTTCCAAGGCATTATTACCCAAGTTTGGATCACTAGAATGTCCAGATTTCCCATGTAAAATAATAGCTTCCATCATAATTCCTTTATGCATTCTAATTGGTTTTAATCCGGTTGGTTCTCCTATTAAAGCATATTTTGATTTCTGTTTATTAATTAATGCTTTAGCTCCAGCCATATTAGTTTCTTCATTGGCAGTGGCAATTATAGTTATTGGACGTTGTAGCTTAATATCATTGGCTAATAGTTGTTCAATAGCGGTTAATGCCAAGGCAAAAAATGCTTTCATATCACTAGTTCCCAATCCGTATAAACGATTATCTTGTTCAGTGAGTTTAAATGGGTTAAATTGCCAACTATTTATATCATAAGGAACTGTGTCAGTGTGGCCAGCTAAAACCAAACCATCTTCACCACTACCCAAGGTAGCTAATAAATTAAACTTGTTGGGATAGTTAGGGATTGGCATAATTTCACATTTAAAACCTAGCTCATTACACCAAGTTGCTAGTAAATCAATTATAGCTTGATTACTTTGATCTATTTTTGGATCATTACAACTGATGGAAGGTATTGCTATCAATTGTTGAATCATATTTAAAGTTGTAGGAATTTTCATATTACCATGTCTTAAAAAAGATACTTCATTTGTATATAAAAGGCTCGCCTAGCTTCATTAGCAAGAATATAATTATCACTAATACTATTATTAAATTCTGGTTGTTGTTTATCAAAGACATTACGCACTCCGAAGCTAAATTGCCACTGTTTTGGATTCCAACCCAAGCGAATATCAAATCGATTATAACTACTAACATATTCATTAAAAATACTACCAACGTAATATAATGTTGTATCTAATTCTAAATTGTTTGATAATGATAATAATGAACGAATATTAGCTTGATGATGTGGACTATAATCTTCTTGGATTTCAGAAAAAAAATCATCCAAAGGAGGCACTAATATAACATCTGGATCAAGATGCAGTTCGATATTTAAATAATTATAGGTTGAGATTAATTTCCAATTATTATTTGCTTGCCAAGATGCTGTAACTTCCAACCCATATGTTTCTCCATACATTTTATTCATACCTTTCAATATGATAGTAGATGGGGATATTATTTGTACTGGTTGGAAAATTTGTAATTCGTCATAATCATTGTAAAATATTGTTGCATCTAATAAAAATTTATTGGTTATATTGAATCTATAGCCTAATTCATAAGCTAATACGGTTTCTGCTTTATAATCAATATTTCCTTGTATAATCATTGTATTTGCTTGATTTTCTGGAATAGCAGAATTCTCGTAATTAACATTATGTAAAATATTAGACATAGCATTACCAGATAAGAAATATTGAACATCTTTATCAGTTCTAGTAGGGCTACGTATTGCTCGTGATACTGCTCCCCAAAAACTATGTTGTTGCTTATTCCATAAGATACGAGCTGTTGGTTGAATTTCTAAACCTGAATAGTCATTATGTTCAATTTTTGAGCCTAAAGTTAACTTAAAATTTTGTAACTTAAGTTCTCCTTCAGCAAAAACACTAAATAAATTATCTTGCCGCTTTTTTGGAATATAAGTTATTGCAAACGAATCATCTATATCATCATGTACATAACGATAGCCTAATCCCCATATTAATCCCTGATTTGCATTAGGTTTCCAGCTATGTTGAAAATCAATATCAAAAGTTCCACGTTTATCTCCCAATAATGTTTCCTGACGATTAGTTTGATCATAATAGGTCTGCAATATCATATTATTAGTTTGCCAACGTCCTAATATATTAAATCCATTAATATCAACAATGTCACTAAAAAATTCTCCGGTCTGGAAGCTTAATAAATTTTGTTTAGTAAAACCTTTATAAACATCACCTTGTACAGTAAGATTATTGTCTCTAGCTATATCTTGATCAATCCGAAAGCCAGCTCTTTTCATTTGCCAATTATCTTGCTGATTAATTCCTTGGGCATTAACAAAATTATCATGTTCATAAAACTTACCATAAACTCTATAATGGCTAGTATCATTGATTTTACCACCATGTCGTAAGCCGATAATAACATTTTCCTCACCTTTGCCAATAGTTGTAGTAATCAAATTTTTTTGAGTATCTTTGCTAGATTTGGTAATAATATTAATCATACCGTTGACAGCATTAGAACCCCATAGTGAAGCTCCAGGCCCACGAATAACTTCGATCCGTTCTATATCTTCTAATAATAAATCTTGAGTATCCCAATTGACTTCCGAACGCAATATAGTATAAACACTACGACCATCAATCATAACTAATAACTTACTAGTAAATAAGCCATTTAATCCTCTAGTGGTGATTGCCCATTTGCTACTATTTATCCTCGCAACCTGCATTCCTGGTACCATTCGTAAAGCCTCTGGCAAACTAGTAATTCCAGCTCGACGAATATCATCTTGAGTAATAACAAATAAAGCTGTTGGAGTTTCAGTTAATTTTTGGATTTTTCTAGCAGGTAAATTGGCTTTAAAATTAAAAGTTTCTATTTTGACAAGCTCTTCTAAAGATAATTTCTTAAGTTGACTAATTAAAATATGATTTTCGGTATCAGCTGAACAATTTATCGTAAATAACAGAATCCCCAAAAATAACTTAAAATTTGATATACTTATTTTCATAATATGAGTTATAACTTATTGACGAAAAATCTTAGCAACTCGCAATAGATTGGCACTGATTTCTAAATTGATAGTTTTTAATACATCTGGAGCAATATAAAAACCTACTCTTCGATTCTGTACAAAAAATTGAATCATACCTCCTGCAATGACAAAGGTATCAATATCACTAACAGTAAGAATTGGATATTTTTGTAAGGTATTTAGAATATCTTTCAAATAATTAGTTTCAGATTGGCTAATAAATAATATTTGACATATATTAATCTTTATTAAATTATTTAATCTTTGTATAACAACTGGACGTTGTTCTATTTTTTCATTTCTTATAGTAATATCAATTTCTTGTTGAAATGGATCATCTCCTAAAATACAAATGCTAAATGGTGTGTCAGGATTAGAAAAAGTATTTTTTGGCCATTTAATAAAGTTTGCAAAATTATATAAAAATACTGCCTTAACTTGGTATTCTTGAACCTCTGCGTAACTTTGATTATACATTATTATAAATACAATCAATACTAGATTAATTTTTTTAAAAAACATAGTGTTTATACTTTTTGGATGGATACTAACTTATGCGTGTATTTAACAAAATTTCTATTAAAAATAAACTTAGAATAATTATTATTTTGACCAGTACAGTAGTGATATTTTTAGCTTCGATTGCATTTGTTGCTAGTGACCTATTTACATTTCGGCAACAAATGGTAAAAGATTTGTCTGTATTAGCTGATCTAATTGGTATTAACAGTTCTGCTGGACTTATATTTGAAAAACCTAATACAGTTGAAGAGAATATTGCTGGTTTAAAAGATAATAAAAATATTATTGTAGTACATATATTTGCAAAAAATGGAACTAAGTATGCGAGTTATTTCAAACAAGGTTACTTAAACGAAACCGAATATAATTTCACAACAATTACGGAATATTACATACAACATAATATAGCACCAAATCAAAAATATTATGATTTTCACAGAAACAAATTAGAATTTATCCAACCTATAATTTTTAAAAATGAAATACTTGGTACAGCTTATATAGTATCAGATTTAAAAGTATTTAAAGAACATTTATTGCGTAGTGGAGTGGTTGTTATCATTGTTATTTTAGTATCTTTATTATTAACTGAAGTTACGCAAAGTATTATAAATGTAACCATAAATAATGTAAATTCAAAGTAAATTAAGTTATAATCAAAAAATGGATAAATATCAATTAGATTTGTATACAGATTACTTAATGGTAACATTTGGATACGCAACAGCGACAGGGTTATCAAACTTATTAGATGGAGACATAAGCCACGATACATTTACAAGATTCTTATCAAAAGAAGAATATACATCGAAAGACTTGTGGCAACAGGTAAAGCCAACAGTGCGTGAAATAGAATCGGCAAATGGTGTATTGATATTCGATGACACGATTCAAGAAAAACCCAGTATGAAGGAAAATGAGCTAATATGTTGGCATTATGACCATACTAAAGGACGTAATGTGAAAGGGATAAACTTATTGAATTGCTTGTATAATGCAGATAATATATCAATACCAGTGAGTTTTGAATTAATTCATAAACCAATAAAATTCACAGACCCAAAAACTGGCAAAGAGAAACGACGTAGTGAGGTTACAAAGAATGAGTTAATGAGAGATATGATAAATACTTGTATGCAAAATCAGCTAGATTTTAGTTATGTATTATTTGATAGTTGGTTTAGTTCAGTAGACAATCTTGAACATATAAAAGTGAAACATGACAAAGACTTTATAGGAGCATTGAAAAGTAATCGTTTAGTAGCATTAAGTATGGAAGATAAATTACAAGGTCGTTTCACTCGTGTAGATCAAATCCAATGGTCAGAACAGGAAGCTATAACCGGTTGGTTAAAAGGCATGGATTTTCCCGTTTGTCTTGCCCGCCAAGTCTTTACGAACAAAGATGATAGCACTGGTATCCTGTATCTGACTTGCAGTAAATTGGACTTACAGTGGAAAGACATTACTACAATCTATCAGAAACGGTGGAAAGTCGAAGTCTTTCATAAATCGCTTAAATCTAACGCTGCATTAGCTAAATCACCTGCTCAAAAAATCGTTTCGCAATCTAATCACATTTTTGCTTCTATTATAGCTGTTTTCAAGATGGAAAGATTAAAAATATCTAATAATTTTAATCACTTCGCTTTACGTTCTAAATTATATCTTAAAGCTATCAAAACTGCTTTTCACGAACTACAAGTTTTGAAGGCTATCTAACATTATTTTTGTTAGTTATTCTTATTCTAGTATTTATTTTACTTTGCGTAACTTCAGTTTATAATAGATAGCTAGTTTTTTGAAAAATCATGATGCAGTTAATTAGATTTAATTTAAAATATTGTACCATCTAAAAAAGTAGTTTTACCAATCACTGTCCATATATTTTTTGGATTATCTTGGGTAGCAGCAAACCAAACAATATAAACTCTACCTTTTAATAAATACTGCCAATGCTCATAAAGATCACCCAGATAAATATTGTTAGGAATAGAACCAGAACCTTCTCGTTTTTCTAATTGCCGAGTAATAGCTGGAAATCCAAGAAGTTGTGCAATTTCTTGTTTAGTTTGTCCATAAATTATACTTTTATATCTTTCTTTAAATGTTGGAATTGGTATAACTTTGGTTATAGAAAATAATAGTTTATCATCTTGTTCTTGCTGCATAATTACGTTATAACTTGTATCTTCATCAATAGTAACTTTTGGGATTACCAGACGACCAGTAGTTGAAATAAAAGAAACTTCATCAGCAGCTAAAGTATTACAAGATATATTTGCTGGGTTAACAGGTGCTATTAACCAAAATAAATAATTTATTAGAAAAATAACCAATAATTTTTTATCTTGCATATAATTTTTGTCTTTCTAAGATTTTTTGTCTTTTATATAGAATTAATGTTAAGCAATAACATATGGTTACTATATTGGTTTGTAACTCTATTTTTAATTTTACCATTTTATAGACATTAATAGTTTAATTTAGAATAATATTTGTTTTAATTATCAATCCATAAATATTTATAATATACTATTTTTATCATTCCAAAGACAGGCTCAAAATCTATATTTTATAAGTAATATTAATGAATTAAAGCATTCTAAATAATATAAGAAAAATATGATATACTGATGTGAAAAAGCTTATAAGGATTTATATAATGAATGATTTAGCCATAAAAAGTTTTCAAATTAAAAATTTTAAAGCTATTCAAGATAGTAATATTGTTGAGTTTGTACCGTTGACTGTTTTCATTGGTAATAATGGTTCGGGAAAAAGTAGTTTTATTGAGGGTTTAGAAACTTATAAAACAATTATTAAGCATGGTTTAGATACTGCTATGAGTAAATGGCGTGGATTTGAACATTTGCGAAATAAAATTAATCCTCATGAGCTAGAAACCTCTGAAGATGGAACTTATGAATCCAATCCAATGACATTTGAACTATGTAGACAAATGAATGGTTCTCAGTTTTGTGCAAACATGGCAATAACACTTGATAAAGAAAAAGAACTTTTAATTCAAAATGAAAAGTTAGCTTTCAGCAATATATTAATGGTTGAGCGTAAAGCAAATAATGCCTTTTATTTTCCAGAAGTAGATTCTTTTGATTTTTCTGCTCCAGCCAGTAATGAATTTTCTATATTATCTAAAGCTAATTCTGCATTATGGGCTGCTTTATCCAGATATATTAGAAGCATGGGAGATTCTTTTTCTACAACTATGTTGATGCGATGGCTGGATGATGTCAATAAAAATAAACATTTTTGGGATAGTTTTGATTGGCAATTTATATCCTTAAATCCTGATAATATGTTAGCACCAACTGGTCAAAAACGAGTTAGTAGAGAAGTACAATTAAATAAAGATGGTTCTAACATTGCTAAATATTTGTTAAGTATTCGTAAATTAAATCCAGAAGTATTTAGTGGAATTTTAGAAACATTACAACGTATATTACCATATGCTCAAAATTTACAAGTCGTATTAAGCACAGAATTAGAACGTAATGTTTACATGGAATTAACGGAAGGAGAATGTAAAATTGCTGATTGGTTATTATCAACTGGTACTTTACGAATCGTAGCATTATTAGCATTATTACGACATCCAAATCCTCCACCATTAATTGTAATTGAAGAGATCGAAAATGGTTTAGACCCTCGTACTATTCGTTTAATGGTAGAAGAAATTTGTAAAATTGTAAATGCTGGTAAAACTCAAATTATTTTAACTACACATTCTCCTTATTTTTTAGATTTGTTACAGCCAGAACAAGTAGTATTAGTAGAAAGAGATTCAAGTGGACAGCCAACTTTCAATAAAGTAGATGAACATAGTAAATTAGAACGCTGGGCTAAACATTTTATGCCAGTGAATAGATATTAATTATGGCTGGCAATCTAACTGAACAGTGTGCAGATAGAAATTTTTCCTAAATTAAAGTTATATAAATGTAGGATGCAATGACCGAAGGGAATTGCATCAAGATGTAATTCGTAAACTCATTACATCCTACATAAAGTCTGTAATTAATATACACTGTTCAGTCATGCTAATTATTTAAATTTAGCTCGTACTTGTTCTAAATCAGCTTGAGTGTCAACAGAAATTACATCATGTTCTGTGATAAAAGTATAAATATTTTTGCCAGCTTGTAGAAATCTTAATTGTTCTAATTTTTCAGCTTGTTCTAGTGGGCTGTGTGGCAACGTTGTATATTCTTCCAATATATTTCTTCGATAACCATAAATACCAACATGTCCAAAAAAGTTATTTTTCTTAACCCATTCATTATTATCAATATCTCGCACATAAGGAATTGGATTACGAGAAAAATATAGAGCATAACCATCATGTTGTCTAGCTATTTTGACCAAATTAGGATCAAATAATTTAGCAGTTGTTGTAATTGGATAGGCTGGAGTTACAATATCTGGTAACGGATTAGTATTAGCAAACACTTCAATTAATTGATTTATTATCTCTGGCTCTATCAAAGGTTGGTCAGCTTGTACGTTGATAATAATATCAGCATCTAAATTATCCAAAATTGCCACTATTCTCTCAGTCCCAGAAGCACAGGCAGATTCTGTCATCCATGCTTTTCCTCCCCAATTTGTTACTTGAGTAGCAATTTCTTCAGCATCAGTCACAACATGTACTTCACTTACTTTGGCAACTTGTAAACAACGATTATAAACATGCCATAACATCGGTTGACCAGCAATATCTGCTAAAATTTTATTAGCTAAACGTGAAGAATTTAAACGAGCTGGAATCACAATAATAGTTTTTAAATTATTCATTTTTAAAATGTAATTAGTTATTGAAGTCTGAAAAACATGTATTTATAATCAAAATTATTTTCACATATGTATAGACTTTATCTGGTAATCTAAAAAATATTCCATCAATAGATAATTGTTCAGTTTTTATTATACATCGTTTCCTAAATACCGAAAGTAATATAACTAAGTATGATTGTATTAACTGACTTTATGTAGGATGTAATGAGTTTACGAATTACATTTTGATGCAATTCACTTCGTTCATTGCATCCTACATTTATATAACATTATGATTTGTAAAAATAATCCATTATAATTATCCTCAATGGTTGGGCAAAAAAGTTAAATATATTATATTGCAACCACATCCTTTAGAATAAGTTATTGGATTTTTACATATTTATAAAATAATTCTTTTAACAAAGTGTAAGTCCTATACCTATATTAAATGCCTATATTTTATTTAAAATGTAGGCAAATTTATGTTATGATATTGCAGTTGGATTGATATTTTAAAGCATAAAAACCTGCTAACCAAATATTATGCAGACAGATTAACCCAAAATATTTTACTGAACATATATTAAGAATTTAATCATTTTAATGGAGCTATATACCAAATGGCAGTTGAACGTACTTTGTCAATTATTAAACCAGATGCTATTGCTAAAAATGTAATTGGCGAAATCTATTCTCGGTTTGAAAAAGGTGGTTTACGCATTATTGCAGCTAAAATGTTGCATTTAACTCGTGAACAAGCAGAAGGCTTTTACGCTATACATAAAGAACGTCCTTTTTTTGGAGAACTAGTTGATTTTATGTTATCTGGACCAGTAATGGTACAAGTGTTAGAACGAGAAAATGCTGTTGCTGTACACCGTAATATTATGGGAGCAACTAATCCAAAAGATGCAAAACCAGGAACTATTCGAGCTGACTTTGCTGAAACCGTTGACGAAAATGCAGTACATGGTTCTGATGCTACGGATACAGCTAAAACTGAAATTGCTTTTTTCTTCACTGATTCAGAACTTTGCCCACGTACTAGATAATGATAAACTTGCTCAATTTGGATCGAGAAGGATTAATTACATTTTTTGAAGAACTTGGCGAAAAATCATTTCGTGCTACTCAAATAATGAAATGGGTATATCAGCAAAACGTTCTTGAATTTGCTGACATGACCAATTTGAGCAAGGACTTACGAAGCCGCTTGCAAACTATTGCCTGTCTTAAGTTACCTGAAATTCAAACCATGCAAGTTTCCCAAGATGGAACTCGTAAATGGTTGGTGAAGCTTGATAGTGAGAATAGTATTGAAATGGTGTTCATTCCTGAGGAAGGACGTAATACTTTATGTATTTCTTCTCAAGCTGGATGTGCATTGGATTGTACATTTTGTGCGACTGGAAAACAAGGTTTCAATCGTAATTTGACTACTGCTGAAATTATTGGCCAATTATGGTTAGCAGAACAGATTATTATTGCTGATGGCTGTGTACCAGAAAATTTTAAACATGCTATTAGCAATGTAGTAATAATGGGTATGGGAGAGCCATTGATTAATTTTGATAATGTAATCAAAGCAATAAACATTATGTTAGATGATTTTTCCTATGGATTATCACGCCGACGTATAACTTTGAGTACAGTTGGAATTGTACCTGCTTTGATAAAGTTAAAAGAACAATGTCCAGTTAGCCTTGCTATATCTTTACATGCTCCCAATGATGAATTGCGTAATCAATTAATACCAATCAATAAAAAATATCCATTAGCTGATTTAATGAAAACTTGTCGAGATTATGCTCAGGGTAACAGTCATGTTACTTTTGAATATATTATGTTAAAAGGTATTAATGATAGCCCTTCTCATGCTACAGAATTGGCAAAATTATTACGTGGTATTTTAGCTAAAATAAACCTGATTCCATTCAATCCATTTCCTGGTATTACTTACGAATGTTCTACAACTGAGACCATAGATAATTTTCGCGATATCCTTATTCGTGCTGGGTTAGTAACCGTAACTCGTAAAATAAGGGGTGATGATATAAATGCTGCTTGTGGACAATTGGCTGGTAAAGTACAAAATTTGAGAATCAAGGCTGATTAATATTTAGTTGAAGGTTAGGATTTATTCAATTTTGGATATCTGTGTAAACAGTTATTTTGTATTTCTTTTAAGATTAAGGAATTATCTATCTGATATATTTTTAATTAAAGTGACATATTGATAGTCTCCTAATTTTAAAAAATTAACTATTTTATAATTTTATTAGTTTAATAATTAGATTAATGATTTTATATTTAAACTATTTGATAATAAATATTATGAAGCAAATATACAAATTATGTGTATTATTTCTGCTGATTATGCTAATTAATGCTTGTACGCCTAACTTTAAAGGTACTTGTTTGCCTAAAGATAAAAAAAATGCTGAAATAAATGTACAATTAGGCATTGAGTACATGAGACGACAAAAAAATGATATTGCTCTACAACGTTTTAAAAAATCATTAAATTTCTGCCCATCTTTTGCTAAAGGTCATAATGCTATTGCGGTTTTATATGAACGAGTTAATGAAACTGAAAAAGCGGCATCTCATTATCAACAAGCCTTAAAATACGAGCCAGAAAATTCAGATATTCATAGTAATTATGGACAATTTTTATGCCAATTGAACAAATGGGAAGAAGCAGAGAAACATTTTCTTATAGCAGTTAGTAACCCAGTTTACAGAATTCCAGAAATTCCATATACTAATGCTGGAATATGTGCATTGCATAATAAAGAAATTGATAAAGCTGAAAAATACTTGCGTAAAGCTTTACAAAATAACATCAAATTCCCTAGAGCTTTATATCAAATGGCTGTATTAAAATATCAACAAAATCATTATCCTCAGGCAAATGATTACTTATTACGGTATTTAAGAATAGCCAAACATACGCCTCAGACTTTATGGCTAGGAATCCGCATAGAAAAAGCTCTGAATAACAGAGATAAAGAAGCAAGTTATATATTATTATTGCGTAAAAATTTCCCAGATTCAACCGAAATTCAAATGCTGAATCAAAAAAACTATTATTAGAGTTACATTATGACAAATACTATCGAAAAAAGTGATGATACCAAGCTTGAATCTCAGAGTGAGGAAACTAAAACTACTTCTGAGCCTGAGGAAACTAAAGAATCTTCAGAGCCTGAGGAAGCTAAAACTATTTCTGAATCTGAGGAAATTAAAGAATCTTCAGAATCTAATCAAAAGAATATTAGCCAAGAAGCTAATCAACAAAATGAAGTTCAGATAAATAATATGGAACCAGATGAATTAGAAATTTTAGCTCCAGGATTACGTTTACGCAAATTGCGAGAACAAAATAATGTGTCAATTAAACATGTAGCAGATCGATTATTTTTAGATTCTACGGTTATAGAAAAACTTGAAGCTGATGACTACGAGCATTTACCACCACCTATTTTTATACGTGGTTATATGCGTAATTACGCTAAATTACTTAATGTAAAACCAGAATCTATTTTGGATACTTTTGACCCAGACGGTCAACAACCAAAATTGCATCCTCCAATGAAACGTAAAGAGCAAGCCACCCGACATGATCCATTGCATATTTTTGGGACAGTTGTGGTTGTTATAATTTTATTGGTCTTGGTAGCAATGTGGCAATATCCTGAATCACCTCCAATAATTCCAATGATATCAGAAACTGGGCCAACTATTCCTATTGAACCTGATCTCACAATTCCTGTTCCTGAATTTGAAGAAACGGTTATTAATAACCAGAATAATGTTAATATAGAAGAAAATATTGAACCAATTGTTGAAACCATTCCGCCAGTAAATGACAAAACGATAAAAGTTCATTTTAAAGCTAAAGCTTGGATGCGAATTACTGATAAAACTAAAGCTAGTTTATATGAAGGTATTGGTAGTGTTGGCAAATCTTTATCTCGGGATGGTACTCCACCTTTTTATTTGAAGGTTGGCAATGTTGATGGAATAAACGTTGAGTATAAAGGTGAGATCAAAGATATAAAGGAATATCCTAAACGTAGAGGCCAGAGAAACTTATTTATTATTGGTAGTGAAAATTAATGATTCAACGACGTATCTCTCGACAAATTAAAGTCGGTAATGTAGCGGTTGGTGGTGATGCTCCAATTTCAGTACAGAGCATGACCAATACCGATACCAATGATGTTGCAAACACTGTGGCACAAATTAAAGCTTTGCAACAAGTTGGAGCTGATATTGTTCGAGTTTCAGTTCCAACTTTAGAAGCTGCTGAGGCATTTGGAAAAATAAAAAAATTGGTTAATATTCCTTTAATTACTGATATTCATTTTGACTATAAAATAGCATTACGAGTGGCTGAATTAGGAGCTGATTGTTTAAGGATTAATCCGGGTAATATTGGGCGTGAAGATCGAGTTCGAGCAGTGATAGACTGTGCTAAGGATAAAAATATTCCAATTCGGATAGGGGTAAATGCTGGTTCGTTAGAGAAAGATTTACAACAGAAGTATAAGGAACCAACTGCTGAGGCTATGGTTGAATCGGCTTTACGTCATATTGAAATTTTAGATAGATTGAATTTTCCAAATTTTAAAATTAGTCTTAAAGCTTCGGAAATATTTATGACGGTGAAAGCTTATCGACAGCTTGCTACTCAGATTGAACAGCCACTACATTTGGGGATTACAGAGGCTGGTGGTTTGCGATCTGGAACTGTTAAATCGGCTATTGGTTTAGGAATGTTATTGAATGATGGCATTGGTGATACTATCCGAGTTTCGTTAGCTGCTGATCCAATTGAAGAAATTAAAGTTGGGTTTGATATTTTAAATAGCCTGCATATTCGCCAAAAAGGTATCAATTTAATCGCTTGTCCTTCTTGTTCTCGGCAAAATTTCGATGTTATCAAGGTTGTTAATGAATTGGAGCAAAGATTGGAGGATATTTTACAGCCATTGGATGTTGCAGTAATGGGTTGCGTGGTGAATGGGCCAGGTGAGGCTAAGGAAGCTCATATTGGTTTAGCTGGTGGTAGTCCAAATTTATTATATATTGGTGGAAAACCTGATCATAAAATTAATAATGATGATTTGGTTGATGAGTTGGAAAGATCGGTAAGGGATTATATTGAGAAAAATTAAATATTTATAATTATGTATATATCTAAAATAGAGTTAAAAAATTTCAAGAGATTTGAGAATGTTTTATTTGAGTTAAATAGTAACTTAAATATTTTAACTGGTGAAAATAGTTGTGGTAAAAGCTCTGTTTTAGATGCTTTGTCTATTTGGTATGCAAGTGATGAGTTTCAAAAATTAGAAAGAGCGTTTTCTGGTCAAAGAGAAAATAAAGCTACTGAATATAAAAAATTAGGTTTTAAAAATAAAAAATTTATATCGTTTATCGAAAAAGATGAGCATAAGAAAGCTTCACAATTCTTAAAAAAGTCCTGCCAAACTAAAGATATTATAAAATATATAAATTTAAAAAAATGTTTTGCAAATATATGCCATAAATTAGAATTAGATGAAATGATACTAATTGATAAATTAGTTGAGCAATTGCCGTACGATATTTTTAATGATATTACAGATTTTGTATATGATTAATTTTTTTTGTTACCTCTAGTTGAGATTATTTTATGAAAAATCCATCCAAACATTTTGAGCTGGTTTATAAAGACAAATCTATCCGCCATGATGGTGATTTTATTTGTTTGACTGATTTGTGGAATGCGTCTGGAAAACCTAATGGTAAACGTGATCCAAGTCATTGGAAATTGGAATCTGGTCAGGATTTTATTGACTCAGTTGCTAAAAAATTAAATATCCGCTCAACGACTATTTATAGGACTACACGAGGTCGTTACGGGGCTTCATGGGGGCATTGGCAGATTGCTTTGGCTTATGCAAAGTATCTTTCACCTGAATTGCATATGCATGTAAATGAAATTTATATGCGTTATCAAACTGGTGATATTGCACTTGCTGATGAAGTTGTGGATAAGATGACTCCAGAGGAACAGGAGTTACACGCTACTCGTACTTTGGGTAAGGCTGCTAGGAATATTTTGACGAGAACTCTTGAAGAACATGACGTAAGTGGTTATGGATATGTTCATTGTACTAATGGTACTTATAAGGGGTTGTTTGGTAAGACTGCTAAAAAGTTACGTGAGGATAGGAATCTGCCAGCAAGGAAGAATGTGAGGGATCATATGGATATTGAAGAGTTGTTATCAGTTGGGCTTTCTGAAGTGTTGGCTAAGAAGGAAATTGAGACTGATGATATTAATGGTAATAAACCTTGTGCTGACTCTTGTTATCGTAATGCTAGTAAGGTTAAGAGTATTTTGTGAGTATTATAATTTAAAACAGGAGAATTAAATATGAAAAACAAAATCATTATAGGTATGTTAGTAACATTGATTTCTCTGGCTTTTTCAGTTCAAGCAGAGGAAAAGTCATATTGGGATTCAATAAAAGACAATATTGTTGAGAAAGCAAAAGTAGCTAAAGAAATTGCTGGCAATGCGAAAGATAATATTGCAGAGAAAGCAAAAGCTGTTAAAGAAATTGCAGGTAATGCAAAAGATAATGTTGCCGAAAAAGCAAGCAATTTATTGGCTGATAGTAAAGAACTCCGATTTGAATATGTTTATAAAATCCCTTTCTGGAAAAATGATACCGTATTTTGGTCTGCAATAGCCGTAGCTAGTGCCGGTGCAGCTGCATTTACAGTTTATACAGCCGGTACTGGAGCTCCGGCTGCTGGTACAGGAGTAAGTTATGTGGCTAGTCAACTTATTGCAGGTGGAGGGGCAGGTTCTTATATGTCTGGACTTTCTACGTTAGGTGGTTGGGTTGGAGGAAATGCTATTACTGGTGCTGCCATTCTTAATGCTACTTCAGCTGCTACTTTGGGTTTTGGAGGTGAAGCTATGGCAATGAAAGGTATAACAGCAACAACTAAACTAGTTTTAGCTTCTGCAACTAAATTTGGTGATTTTGGTTTTATGTATTTATCATTGAAGGAAAAAAGTAAAGCTACCCAAATTATTCAAATTATTCCAGCCGGTAATTTTGGAACTGGTGAAGTAGAAAAGCTGTTTATTCGTTTAAAAGACGGTAAAGATAAACTAACCACAGTTTTGGCAAGTAATAAAGAAACACAAACTCAATTAAATAATTCATTTAATCAAGCAAAGGCGGTTATTGTCGAAGAATATACATCTCAGCCTAAACTCAAAATTATAATGGTAAAACATCTAACCCAACTTAATGAACTAAATGATAAAATAATTGAACAAAAGAAAGTAGCTCAAGCTGAAAATCTGGGTAATAGTTATAACATGATTATCGAAGAAACTCGTGAGATGATTGATAATTATTTAAATAATAAAGAGTCCTCTATAAAAGGGGCTAGAAGCGATGCTATTATGGGAGCTATTTTGCTCCATAGTTTAGGTTATAAACAGGATTTTGTGAAGTATATAAAACAGTTTAAAACTATTAATCAAACCGAAAGCTTTTTGCTATATTTAAAATCGGTTGCGTATCTGTTTGATAAAGATTTTGAGCTTGCTAAACAATATGCCATACAATCTATGGATTCAGAACCAGAAGCTATTGAACCTATTATGATTCTTATAATGGCTCTTGAAGGATTAGATCAACATCTACAAGCATTTGAAATGGAAATTTTGTTCCAAGAAAAGTTTGATGATGACCATTATGAAACTCCAAATTCTTTAATAACTGCCTATAATTTATTGGGCGATATAGCTAACGATCATCAATTACCACAGACTGCTGCTAAATTTCACAAAAAAGCTTTTGATAACATGAGTTACTTGTTTTCTAAAACTGATGAAAAAGCCTTTATTTGCCTAAAAATAGCCAATGATTACCATATGTTTGGTTCAAAACGTCAAGCTACAGAATATTATGAAAAAGCAATAGGTTATGTAAAAGATGATAATTTGAAACAAGAGATTAAGCGTTTCTTTGAAGAGGAAATTAAAACTCAGTTGGTTCTTAATTAAATTATTTGAAAAACTCATAACACTAGACTATCAAGTTTTCTTGTAGAGACAAGGCATGCCTTGTCTCTACATCAAGTGGTTTATTCTTGTTTGATGCCAAATTTCTGTTAAAAAACTTGATAGTCGAGTAACAAATAATCAAAAATAATTCTTACTAACTAAGGTTTTCAATGTAAGAAAATAATTGCTAGATTTCACAAGAGAATAAATGTCTTATCCCATAGAACGAAAATTAGTTATAGCAGTGTCTTCAAGTGCATTATTTGATCTTGGTGAATCAGATAAAATATTCAGAGAAAATGGACCAAAAGTATATAAAAAATATCAGAAAAAGAATTTAGATACAGTTTTAGAAAAAGGAGTTGCATTTTCTTTCATAAGACGATTCCTAAGTATAAATGAACATTTTAAAAAAGAGCAACCAGTAGAAGTAGTTCTTTTATCACGTAATTCTGCTATAACAGGAAAAAGAGTATTTCGTTCTATACAGCACTATAAACTGGATATTTCTAGGGCTGCATTTACAGAAGGAAAATCGCCATACGAATATATCCCAGCATTCAATGCTTCACTTTTTCTATCAGCAAATGCAAAAGATGTTGTTAAAGCAATTGATTATGGATATCCTGCTGGAACAGTATTACCAACAAAGGTAACTGATGATTCAGAAGATGGTGAACTAAGAATAGCTTTTGATTTTGATGGGGTTATTGCAGATGATGAATCAGAATCAATTTACCAAGAAAGTCAACTTGATGGCTTCTATAAACATGAAACTGACAAATCAAATATTCCACATAATCCTGGGCCACTTGCAGACTTATTCAAAAAATTATCTTTTATGCAAAAATTAGAGGATCGTGCTGAAGAGGAAGATAGTAGTTATAATAGAATTTTGAGAACTGCTATTGTTACAGCTAGAAATGCTCCAGCACATGAAAGAGTTATCACTACATTAGAAAATTGGGGAGTAAGTGCAAATGAAACATTTTTTCTTGGTGGGATGAATAAAGAAAGGATATTAACAATTTTGAAGCCTCATATATTTTTTGATGATCAAAAATCACATTTAGAATCAGAAGCTGGCGATATACCTATGGTTCATATCCCTTTTGGTATTAACAATAGAAAAATTTAATATACAATTCTAACCAATTGTATCAAAATAATAATTTTAGAAGAAATGAAAAAACTACTAGTTAATAACTTTATAACCAAATTAATATTTAAATAACAAGCTCTCAACACTAAATAGATTTAAAGGATAAGATAGATTTTTCCTAACCTTCTAATATTTAAATAATATAATTACCAATTAATTTCAATATAAATGCCAAATTTTATGTTAATGGAACCAACAAACCAGACCTTTCAAGAGTTAATAGGAAATGGTGTTAGGTATAAAGTTCCAAGATTTCAACGTGATTATGCTTGGAAACAAGAACATTGGGAAGAACTATGGGCTGATATCGAAACACTTGAAGAAGAGCATTATCATTATATGGGTTATGTAGTATTACAACGTAAAGGGCAACATGATTTTGAAGTGATTGATGGACAACAACGTTTAGTTACATTATCTTTAATAGTTTTAGCAGCAATGAGACAAATTAAATTATTAATTGAATTAAATCAAGAACAAGAAGCCAATAAAAAACGTTTAGATGCTTTATATGACCGATTTATTGGTTCGCTGAATACTATTTCTTTACGAGTTGATAATAAATTATCGCTTAACCGGAATAATAGTCAGAATTTTAAATATATTTGTTCAAATTTAGATGCACCTAATCGACGTGGTTTAACCTTAACTAACAAATTATTACATAAGGCTTTTCAATTTTATACCAATAAGTCTATGGGTGATTCAGGTAGTCAAGTTGCTAAGTTTATTGAAAAATTAACTTCTGGTATGATTTTTACTAAAATTGTAGTTCAAGATGAATTAAATGCCTATAAAGTTTTTGAAACTCTAAATGCCAGAGGTGTTCAATTATCAACTCCAGATTTATTAAAAAATTATATTTTTTCAGTAGTTACCAAAAATAATGATGTAATAGATGAAACGTTAAATGAATTAGATGAAAATTGGTCAGTTGTTGTCTCTCAATTGGGAGAAGCTAATTTTACTGATTTTATTCGATATCATCATAATTTTCAACAGAAATTAGTAACCAAAAAAGAGCTGTTTTCATCCATTATAAAAATGGCTAATACTCCTGAAAGTGCATATGCTTACTTAAACTCATTAGATAAATATGCACCTATTTACGCTTCATTATTAAATCCTAATGATGAATGGTGGTCTGACCTAGATGAGGTAAAATATAGAGAAGCTAAAAAATTTCTTGAAGGTCTTCGTTTATTCAATATTAAACAGCCACTAACTATTTTTATGGCTGCCTTTAGTAAATTTACAGCTGAAGAATTTATTAAAATAATAAAATATTTATATGTTTTATCAATTAGATATAACGTTATTTGTCATCACTCACCAAATGAACAAGAAAAAACTTATAATCAAATAGCCATTAAAATTTATGAAGGTGATTATAAAAGGGCTAGCCATATTAAAAATGGTGAGGAATTTAAAAAACTGTATCCTGATGATAAAACTTTTTCTAATGCTTTTGAATTTCACAAAATGCCTAGTCGCCAATCATCAAAAAAAATTCGATTTTTATTATCCGAAATTGAAATTTTCTTGGGTAATCAAACAGATTATTTAAAAACAACATTAGAACATATTTGCCCATACCGTCCTGAACAACATTGGGATGAATATTTTGGAGAAGGTGTTAATGATATTCAAGACAGATTAGGAAATGTTATTTTACTTGAAAAAGATGAATTAAAACGGTCAAATTTTACTGATAAAAAAAAGTTTTATTCAAAGACTTCTTTCAACTTAGCTAAAAAGATTGCTGAATATGATGATTGGAATTTACAAAATCTTAATAATTATCAATTATGGTTATCAGAACAAGCAATAAAAGTATGGGAAGTAAAAAAAATTTAATAAAAGATTTTAGTGAAAATAATTGGTGATAAGAGTAGAATTAAAAAAAGTTGTTATATTGTTGCTTTAAATTATAGGCACTACCAAGTTTAAAATTAAATTTAGTTAACAATTATATATTAATCAATACAAATACATATCATTAAAAACTTCTCATTCTGAACGTTTCTGTTAGGAATGTATACCGTGGTACTACCACATTTTAAACTCTTAGGAATATAAATATGCGTGATAAAATTAAATTAGTTTCTTCTGCCAATACAGGCCATTACTACACTACTACTAAAAATAAACGTACTACTCCAGATAAACTGGTACTGAAAAAATTTGATCCAGTAGTGCGTAAACATGTTGATTACAAAGAAGTTAAAATCAAATAGGAAAACTTATGGCTATCATCAAAATGATTGATTTAGACCTTGCTGGTAAACGAGTTCTAATTAGAGAAGATTTAAATGTACCATTGAAAGATGGCAAAGTTTCCAGTGATATTCGTATTAAAGCTTCATTACCAACCATTAAACATGCGTTGGAAGCTGGAGCTAAAGTTATGTTAATGTCACATTTAGGTCGTCCTACTGAAGGTGAATTTGAAGACAAATATTCTATGGCTCCAGTTGCAGAACATTTATCTAACTTATTGGGAAAACCAGTAAAATTAGTTAGAGATTGGTTAAATGGCATAGAATTAAATAATGGTGAAGTAGTCCTGTGTGAAAATGTTCGTTTTAACAAAGGCGAAAAGAAAAATGATGATGCCTTATCCAAGAAAATGGCAGAGTTATGTGATGTTTATGTGATGGATGCCTTTGGAACTGCTCATAGAGCTCAAGCTTCTACTCATGGCGTAGCTAAATATGCACCAGTTGCTTGTGCAGGTCCTTTATTAGCTGGTGAATTGGAAGCATTAGGCAAAGCTTTGGATAATCCAGCTCGACCAATGGTAGCTATCGTTGGTGGTTCTAAGGTTTCAACTAAATTAACTGTATTAGATTCTCTATCCAAAATAGTTGACCAATTGATTGTAGGTGGTGGCATCGCAAATACTTTTATCGCTGCTGATGGTCATAATGTTGGTAAATCTTTATATGAAGCTAATTTAGTTGATGAATCTAAAAAATTAACTGCTGCTGCTAAACAACAAGGTGGTGATATTCCAGTTCCTACTGACATTGTAACTGGCACAGTTAGTCCATTTGAACAAGCAGATGCTCCAGCAACTTTAAAAGCTGTATCAGAAGCTACTGACGATGACATGATTTTTGATGTTGGGCCAGAAACTTCAGCTAAGTTTGCCGAAATTTTAAAGAATGCTGGTACTATCGTTTGGAATGGTCCAGTTGGAGTGTTTGAATATGACCAATTCGGAGCTGGTACTAAAGCTTTGGCGGAAGCAATTGCGGAAAGTAGTGCTTTCTCTATCGCTGGTGGTGGTGATACTTTAGCAGCTGTTGATAAATATGATATTGCTGATAAAGTTTCCTATATTTCTACCGGTGGTGGTGCTTTCTTAGAGTTTTTAGAAGGTAAAAAATTACCAGCAGTAGCTATTTTGGAAGAGCGTGGTAATTAGTTAAAAAATGTCGGGTTTATCATTAGCCCGACATATTTCAATTCTTAATTCTTAATTCTTAATTAAATTAAACATCAATCCAAAGACTCAATATAAAAGGATTTCAAATCATAGTGATTTGAGCTTTTCAGACGAATTAAACTATTTATCAAGCAATATTCCTTCTTGTTTAACGATTTTATCTATTAACCTATTTTGTGATTTATCAGCCAAAATCACATCTATTTTTTGCTCTCCTATCAAAGATTTCAACATAACTAAAAAATCTATTTTTTTTTCACACCATCTGCAATTCTGTTTTCAAATAGAATGTATAAATCAATATCTCCTCCATTCCTAGAATCATCAGTTCTACTACCAAATAGGTAAATTTTAGAATCAGGAAAAAATGATTTTTTAGCTTTTAGAATCGCTGAAATTTGAGTTTGTGATAGTCTCATAAAATTTATCTAGTTCAATTTTGGTGTCTTTATATATATTTGAATACATATTAAGTTTAATATAATATAAAATTTCTTTTAATATTTCAATAATTTCTATGCTTTTTGTGGTGAATAAATAATTCAGTAGTTCTATATCATTTTTTACATCATCTAAATATTCATGAGCTAAAGAATTTCTAATCTCTCTCATCGTTTGCCAATCTACTTTATCATTTACAACACCATATTTTTTCATAATATTTATAATTTCTAAAATAGGTTTATTGAAAACTTCAGCTTCACCTAAATTAGCTACTACAGATTTAAAAAGTTTAGTTCCCATGTCATCTTGTAGCTTTTGAAATCTATACACAAGTTGGTCAATATGTTCTATCTGTTCGTCAGATAAATTTTGATATTCAGCAACTGATGTTAATGGAAAGAAGTCAGTCATTTTTCTTCTGGCATATAAAATTCGCAAGGAATGTCTAATTGTCAGGCGGATGTTAAAATTAAGTTTTTCTAGTTCCATTGTTATTAATCACTTTCAAAATAAGCTCAATTTATGTTCAATATTCACTGAAGTTACGCAAAAAAAATTAATATTAAATTTACTTAACAGATGAAGTTTGAGCTTTATTACGCAAGGTGTGATCCATTAATACTAGAGCCAACATTGCCTCTGCTATTGGAGTAGCCCGAATACCAACACAAGGATCATGACGGCCAGTGGTAATAACCTCGGTAGGTTGACCATTAATATCAATGCTACTACCTGGTAAACGTAGACTTGAAGTTGGTTTTAAAGCTATGCTAACCACAATATCTTGGCCGGAAGAAATACCACCTAATATACCACCCGCATGATTACTGTTAAAACCTTGTGGAGTCATTTCATCTCGATGTTCAGTACCTTTTTGTTCCACACTAGCAAAACCATCTCCAATTTCAACTCCTTTCACCGCATTGATACTCATCATCGCATGGGCAATTTCTGCATCCAGTCGATCAAAAATAGGTTCGCCTAAACCAGTTGGTACATTATTAGCGATAACATTTACTCTAGCCCCAATAGAATTACCTTCTTTCCGTAAATCATCCATGTAATTTTCTAATTCAGGAATTAATTTAGCATCAGGACAGAAAAAAGCATTATTATCAATTTCTTGCCAATCAAAATTAGTTATTTTTAACGGACCTAACTGAGCTAAATAACCACGGATTTGGATTCCATATTGCTCTTGAAGATATTTTTTTGCAATTCCACCGGCAGCAACTCTAACGGCTGTTTCTCTAGCTGAAGACCTACCACCACCACGATAGTCACGAATACCATATTTCTTATGATAAGTATAATCAGCATGACCAGGCCGGAATTGATCTTTAATAATACTATAATCTTTGGAACGATGATCAGTATTTGGAATCAATAATCCAATTGGACAACCAGTAGTTTTACCTTCAAATACTCCAGATAAAATTTCTACTTTGTCATCTTCACGTCGTTGAGTAGTGTGACGAGAAGTTCCTGGTTTGCGACGATCTAAATCAACTTGTAAATCTTCGGGAGTTAAAGCTAATCCTGGAGGACAGCCATCCACAATACCACCAATCGAGGGCCCATGACTCTCTCCAAATGTAGTTACTGTAAAGCTCTTTCCAAATGTATTTCCAGACATGATGTTTTTCTAATTTTCCCTCTAAATAATCTTATTATCGCAGTGCATATGGGTTGTTGTAAATATAACCAAAGACTAATTGGGTAGGATCTGTAAATGCTTGTTTACCATTCCATTTATACCAACGGCTAATATGAACATGAGCTGTAAGATATTTTGGAACGTTGCCAGTTTTACCGATATATCCAATTAAATCACCTGTATTAACCCAAGTACCATTTATTATTGCTACTTTGCTAAGATGAGCATGGTCAGTATAATAACCATTATTTTCTTTAATTCTAACATAAATTCCTAATTTACCACCAGTTCCAGTTGGTGATATTTCTGCAATGCCAGATCTTACTGAATATACGTGATCTCCAACCTTACCTACTATATCGACACCATTATGTTTTCTGGGAGTACCATATTTGGAACGTCGAGACATACCATATTTACCATAATTGGCATTCGAAGATAATTTAATAATACCTTTCCGCCGATAATAACGTTGCAATTCATACATATTAAAAGTTGGTTGATATCTGAATCGCTTTTGGTATTTTATTGAATTCGATCTATTGGTATAATTATATCTTTTTGACGGTTTAAAATAATGATTTCCAGTTTTAGAATCATATGAAATAGCATGTTTCTTTCGCTGTTTAAATTGTTGAGAAATTCTTTTACTCTTGGGTAAAAATTTCTGAGATATGACTAAAGGTTTATATTTGATTGGAACGACATTGATGTTATTTGTTTGATTTGTTGTTGTGGAACAACCAATAATACCAAATATACATGCAAAAATTGTAAATTTTTTAATAAATCTATTTACGTTATCATACTGGTCATATGTGGTAACGAAATTTTTGTTAGTCAAATTTATTTATTCCAAAGTTTGATTGATAATATTAATTTATAGAATGGTATTTATATGATAATAATCAAGAATTATAAAATTATTTATACCAATAACTCTTCCTACGAGCTGTGCTAGGTTTAAAAATCCCATCTGTACTTAATCGTAAATTGATCGCTCCTGATTCAGCAGTATCAATAATTAAAGATTTATATTTTTCATAACGTTGAGTTATATTTTTTCTTGGATGATTATAAGAATTATTATAACCAGTTGAGAATAAAACTATTTTCGGTCTAACAGTATTAATAAAACTAATGGTAGAGGAATTTCCACTTCCATGATGAGGAGCAACCAGAATATCAGTTTTTAGCTCCAAAGCATAATTAGCGATTAAATTTAATTCTATATCTTTCCCAATATCACCTGGTAATAAAATAGAATTTTTCTCTGTACTTATTTTTAATACACAACTTTTATCATTGGTATTGTCGATTTTAAAATTAGCAGGAGGATGTAAAATTTGAAATTTTACTCCATCCCATAACCATTCTTGACCAGCTTGACAAGGTTTGATTTTATATTGAGGATAGTTAATTTTATATTTATTAGCACTAGTTAATATTTCTGTTAAATCCTGCTGGACAAAGTCATCTATTAAAGCTTTAAAACCACCACTATGATCTTTATCAGCATGACTAATAATGATTTTATCAATATGTTGAACTTTTTTAGCTTGTAAAAATGGCAGGATTACAGTTTTGCCAATATATTCGCTAGGGCCTGTATCATATATAAGTGTATGATTTTTAGTTCTTATAACTGTAGATAATCCTTGTCCAACATCTAATAAAGTAAACCATAATTCTCCTTGTTTAAGAATTTTGGAATTAAATTGTTGATTAGTAAATAATGGTAATAACCAGATAATTCCTAACCAACGAGCTGGAAAACCAGATGGTAAAAATAAAATGAAAATTCCTGGCATTGCTACAATTACAGTCCATAAAGGTGGTTTTAAATAAAATAGATTCCACTCTAAATCAGCTAACCAAGCCATCGGAATCAATATAGCATCGAACGTAAATGCGGCTACATGTAGTAATCCATTGGTTAATGGCAATAAAATTATACCCAACAAAGTGAATGGAATAACGATAAAACTTACCCAAGGAATAGCGATTAAATTAGCAATAAATGATGATAAAGCAACATAACCAAATATGAAAAGTAGAACTGGAAATAAACTCAAGGTTATTATTATTTGGATTTTAAGAATAGATAAACCAGTGTTTTCTAAAGGAGTTCGTTTTTTTCGTTTGCGATTATCTAATGAATAAAATATTATGGCCACCGTTCCAAATGATAACCAAAACTCAACTGATAAAACGGTTAATGGATCCCAAATTAATATTATTAGTAAAGCTATAGAAAAAATATTTAAGCTAGTAATTTTATAGTTGAATATTATGCCGGATAATGCTACTATCAGCATGATTAAAGCTCTTTGGGTAGGTAAGGAAAAACCAGCTAATAAGGCATAACTAGTTGCAAATAGTATACTGACTATGGCTGCAAACCGAGAAGCTGGAAATATTAGCACATTACCTATATGTTTCCATAAGTTATGACTTATTATAAAGATAATCCAAGCAATAAAGCCGATATGTAAGCCAGAGATTGCAATTAAATGAGATATGTTAGTATGACGTAGGATTTTCTTTTGGTGAGTTGGAATAATACTTTTTTCACCTAAAGCTAAAGCAATAATAATTCCACCACTTTGATATTTTGATAATTCTTGTTTAATTATTTTTACTAAAGAATAACGTATGTCACTTATATTTAATAAAGACGTTTCATGTAATAATTTTGCTGAACGTATTGAACCAATTGCCATTACCCTATGACTAAAAAGCCATTTTTCAGAATCAAAACTATCGAAGTTAAATGTATTTCTAGTTTGTTTTAAATTGACTATAAAGTCCCATTGTTGGCCAGGCCTTACTGATAGCTGTTTTTTTGGATATCTTAAATAAATAAGACCTGGATTTGGCCATTTTGGACTAGCTTCTGGATAAAATTTAAATCTATGCTGACTAGGAATATCAAGAACAGTACCAGTAATTTTTATATTTTTTCCTATCAGTTCAGCAGGTAATTTTTGGGCTAGGATAATATCCGCACGCCAAATAGCATATATCAGACCGAGTATAAAGAAAGATAGCAGACGCAAGCGTGGGAATAGTCCAAGAGGCAATAACAGCGTAAACCATATGATATCTGGCAATTCAGATAACGTTTGGCAGTATAAAATACCAAGCATGAAAGCCAATATGCTTAAACGCATCTATTAATATATTTTGGAGGAAATATGTCGATAAAAAAATTCTTTAAACATTCGTTACCAAGACCATCTCAAATTAAATCAAATCCGAAGTTACAATTTTTAGGCAAGCTATTACATGAACCAAATCTATGGCATTTGAATAGACGTTCTTTATCAGGAGGAATGGCTGTGGGTTTATTTATAGCTTTTATTCCTTTACCAATGCAGATGTTATTAGCGGTCACAGTAGCAATTTGGTTACGGGTTAATTTACCATTAGCAGTTAGTTTGGTTTGGATAACTAATCCGATTACTATGCCACCTTTATTGTATTTTGCGTATAAATTAGGGGCATTAATATTAGGTATACCAATTATGGAAACAGGATTTAGTTTCTCTCCTGAATGGTTATTATATACTTTAGAAAATCTTCTGCAACCATTATTGCTAGGTTGTTTAGTAATGGGGACTATAAGTGCCGCAATTGGTTATTTAACGGTCAACTATTTATGGCGTTTACAAGTCATTAGATTATGGAAAGATAGACGTAGGGTTTATTAAACTAATAAAATATTAATCATAGAAAATCTAGTATTAAGTTAATAACATGATAAAAAATTCATATAGAAAATTATCTATCTGACATTTGTCATGTTACAGTTTTAATTGATGAAAAAAGCTATGTTAAAATGTTTTTGAAGCATTTACTTTAACTACTTTCTTTTTCCAAAAGTTATCGCATAATACCCACCTAAAATTGCACCAAAGAAAATTGAACCTATCAATAAAATAACTGTTGAAGCAAGTAAGGATGCTTCTGCTGGCACACTATAAAGTTCGTTTAAAATAAATACGAAGCTAATATCTCGTACCCCAATACCGCCTATTGTTAAGGGCAGTATGGCAATGATTATAGCTAATGCTATTAACCAAGTTGCCACAGAAAAGGGTAGATGAATATTAACCATTTCTAATGTATAGTACATAAAAATGATAGCGAGTATTTGTGATATAAGAGATAACGTAATTACCTTAAAAGTAAAGTTAAGAGGCATTGCTTGGCTTATTTTGACTGAGTTCCATACATTGTCGTTAGCCTCTAACAAACGTTTTGATAATTTTTTGATTGGAATGAGTGAAATAAGGTAGTTAAGAGTTGATTCCGTGAGAAGAGTTAGTTTGTGCCAAAAAAAAGGTAGGAGCATTATCAGTAATAATAACCCAAATATAAGTACATAGGGTTGAATATTGTACGCTTTTAATTTTGGTTCAAGATAAATACCTAATAATACGAAAGGCAGGAGGGTAATCAGATTTAAAATTCTTAAATAAACAATAACACTGGCGACTTCAGCACGTCTGCCATTGTCTTTAGAAAGTAAGTGCCAACTGACACCACCCGCAATAATATCGCTTGATAGAACCAGTGAATAAAATGTGGAAATGAGGTGTATTTTGAAAATGTTAAAAGTGCTGGTTTGAATATTGAAAGGAACTAAACTAATTTTTGTTTGGTAGGCTATCAGTAATCTTGTAAAATAAACCAATAGAATCAAAAATGGTAACAGAAAATAATTAATGTTTTGTACTGTTTGGATAAAATCATTAATAGTGATGTAATTATAAAATATAAATATAATTACACCAATGGAAAAAGTAACTTTTAGTACAAATATTAATGTTTTTCTCATTTTTTTCGAGCAAGTACCATGTATGCACTATAACCTTTTTTGTTAAAAGGTGTAATTAAATCTAAGATATATGCAATAATATTAAAAATAGGAGATAAAATAAGAGATACTATGAAGACTGGAATTTGAAACAATTTATGCAACGGAGTACGATTGTAAAAATCATTCCTAACAATTTTGGAATAAACTGCATTGAATATAGACATCCAAAATTTAGAAGGAAAATATTCCTCAACAATTTCCATCTCAAATTTTTCTAACAACAGTTGGTAAGCATATTTTGTCATATTAAAATAATTGTGCGGTTCTCCATGAGTCATCAAAAGATCACCAGGTCCAGCAAGTAATAATACTCCTCCAGATTTTAAAACACGAGAAAACTCTTTTATGAGAATTTCAGGAGATTTTACATGTTCAAGAACAAAAACATTCAATATAGCATCCACAGTCCCGTTTTTAAACGGAAGTTTTAATGCGTCAGCATTAACCAGTGGATATGAGTCTTTCCAAGGGCAGCTTTCTACCGCTGGCAAATAATCAATAGGCACATATTTGATATTGTCTGGCATATATTTTTTCCATTTCTGATCACCACATCCTACATCCAAAAAAATACCTTCTACCTGTTGCAACCATAAACGGATTTTTTTATTTAAAACTAACAGGCCAACCCCCCCCCCAGCAAAAATTGTATGTGCTATTCTTTGTTCAAATTCATTGTTATACCAATTATTTAATTTAAACAAAATAGAAACATTTTTGGAGTCTGTTGTTACATTTTCCCTGTCAATATGTAGAAAATCTACCATTCCAGTGTTATCTATGCAATATTTATTTTTGCTGGAAACGACAAAATTTTCTTCTATCCACATATTTTTATCAGGAAATTCTGGGTCAGTTAGAATATTAATAATTTCTTCAACAGTTGTATCATTTTTCATTTCATTCTCAATATTAGGTAATATTTTTTATAGCAGTTTATCACATTAAGTATGCGAATAAACACGAATTTGTTCTTTCATTAAAGAATACATATCTTTTTCTTGTTGATAGGCTTTGTACCAATCCACAGTAATATTTAATGCTGTTTCAATGTCCCACTTTGGATGCCAATCCAGCTTAGATTTAGCTTTTGAACAATCTAATTTTAAATAATGTGCTTCGTGTGGATGTTTTGTTTGAATATCCTTTTTCCAACTAACATTTTCTCCCCATATTTTGGTAAGATAATCTACTATCCAACCTACCGGTTTAGCATCGTTTTCATTGGGACCGAAATTCCAACCTTCAGCATATTGGGAACCATCTTCCCATAATTTTTGAGCTAAGAGTAAATATCCACTGAGTGGTTCTAAAACATGTTGCCAAGGTCTGATTGCTTGAGAATTACGAATGATAACCGGTTTTCCTGCCATAAAAGCATGTATAATGTCTGGAATTAGCCTATCTTCGGCCCAGTCGCCACCACCAATTACATTACCTGCACGTACTGACGCTAACGCAGTACCATGTTTAGCAAAGTCTGTCGTATTAAAAAAGGAATTTTGAAATGCGGCGGTGACTAATTCAGAACATCCTTTACTGCTGCTATAAGGATCATACCCTCCCATTGGTTCGTTTTCACGGTATCCCCAAATCCATTCACGATTTTGATAGCATTTATCACTGGTGACATTAATAATTACCTTGACGCTACCAATTTGTCTGACAGCTTCCAATAAATGCACAGTACCCATTACATTAGTTGCATAAGTTTCAATAGGGTGGCTATATGAATATCTAACGAGTGGTTGTGCTGCTAAATGGAAAATAATTTCCGGTTTATAGTTTGCGATCACAGTATGTAGATGTTCAAAGTCACGCACATCGCCGATAATACTGGTTATTTTATCAGCCAAATGGATAGTTTCAAAAAGATTGGGATTAGTTGGGGGAGGGAGCGAGTAGCCAATGATATTGGCCTCCATTGAGTGTAACCAAAGCGATAGCCAACTGCCTTTAAATCCAGTATGTCCGGTTATCAAGATTTGCTTGTTTTTCCAGAAGGATGAATTTACCATATTTTCCAAGGTGCTTTTCCAGTTGCCCAAAGTTCTTCCAGATAATTTTTGTCGCGCAGGGCATCCATCGGTTGCCAGAATCCCTTATGAAGATAGGCAGACATTTGATTTTCATGTGCTAAACGTTCCATTGGTTCGCGTTCCCATACCGTGTTATCGCCGTCAATATAGTCTATCACTTTAGGAGAAAGTACAAAAAAACCACCATTTATTTTTCCGCCTTCTTCTTGAGGTTTTTCCTGAAATTGAACAACTTTATTATTATGCAATTTTAACGCACCAAAACGACCTAATGGTTGCATTGCTGTCAATGTACCTAATGTACCTTGTTCTTTATGAAAAGTGATTAATTGGGTAATGTCTATATTTCCCACACCATCGCCATAAGTGAGACAGAAGTCTTCTTCGTCAAGATATTGGTGTACCTTCTTTAAGCGTCCGCCCGTCATAGTATTTTCACCGGTATCAACTAAGGTGATTCGCCATGGTTCTACACGGTTTTGATGCACTTCGATTTTGTTGTGTGGCATGTCAATTGTTACGTCAGACATGTGGAGAAAATAATTGGAAAAGTATTCTTTGATGATATAGCCTTTATATCCTAAACAGATGATAAAGTCATTGATACCATGAGTAGAGTAAATTTTCATGATATGCCACAGGATTGGTTTTCCACCAATTTCTACCATTGGTTTAGGTTTTAAGATAGTTTCTTCTGCTAAACGAGTGCCTAAACCACCGGCTAATATGACTGCTTTCATAATTTTTTGGCAAACCTAATAATTATCTTATATTTGAAAAAGTATGTTGGGTTTATTATTGTTAATAAAAGGAGCAATCATATCCTTTTTTTTCTCTTTTCGGAAGAGATTCAGAAACCCAACATAAAATTTTTTATAAATAATATAGTAAAAAAAGATATTTAATGGCCTTAATAATTGGTTAAAAATTATAGGAAAACGAGAAATGGATAACAACACTATTTTATCTGTGCTAGAAATTTTTTCATAAAAATGAGCAAGTATGTATTTAACAGATATTTTGGTCTTTTGAAAATTTTTACCAAACAAAAAAGCAAATATAACAATATAAGCTTGTTTTTTAGTCACAGAAAGAACGAGTGCATCATAATCATTTTCTGTTAATACGCTTTGAGTGTATAGCTTATTTAAAAATTTCAAATTGTGCACTCGGCTAATCTCAAACCAATCTTCCACTTCCCAGCGGACCGCATCTGCTATCAATTGGATAGGAGGATTAAGAACCAATATGCCTTTAAATGAAGAAGGAATTTTAAAAAATAACTCTATGCTGGGCCAATACGTATCAATACCAAAAATACAGCCATTTAATGACAAATAATTTCTTAATTTATCGCTTATTATAATACAACCAAAATAACCAAGTACATTAACAAGACTATTTTGAATGACATTTTGAAAGATGCCTTGTTCGTTAGAATTAATGGTATTAAAACCCGTTATATTTTTTAAATTGATTAAAGCATAATCTGGTTTTTCTAACCATAACTCTTGAATTAACTTAACTAAATTTTCTAATAGAATAATATCATCATCACCAATCATCATCAAATAATTAGAGTCAAACATATTGGTGATTTTTAACATATTCTTACCGGCTCCAATATTTTTGTCGTTTATAGAGTAATCAATATAACTTGACAGTTTATGATTTTTTATAAAATCACCAGTGCTATCCGTAGAATGGTTATCACTAATAAGTATAGTAATAATCCCCAATTCCAACCATGGCGACTGTAGTTCTTCCAAAGAACGCAGAAGTCTTTGTAAAGTATGAACTCTATTATAGGTTGGGATTCCTATGGTTAAAAACTTTTTATCTATCTGGTTAAAATTAAATGTCATTATTTAAACTCCAATAGTACAACGAATTGATGGATTTTTGGACTATAAAATTAATGTCTTGTAATCCTCTCGAATAAAAAGTTGCAATTTCCTTTGTTTTGTCTGTTGAACCATCATCAACAAGTAAAATATCAACTAAATCTTGATTACGAATTTACTGCAAACAATCTTTAAGAATTTTCTTATCTTTTATAATGGCTTAATTTAATACTCAAGCTTTTTGCGAGGGTATTAAATTATGTTATGGTATTTTAAATATAAACCTTTGGTTTCAACGTATCTATATTGATATGTAAGGATATGCACTGGGAACGATATTACTATACGTTTGGAATAATCGCTATTTTTTTCCTGTATATTAAGTTAATTATTTTAAAGGAATTTCATAAAAATAGGTTCCATTGAAAAAGCAGTGGCATGTAACTTATTATTTTTACTGGATTTAATTATCCCGTAAAATCCCAAAGAGCCTATATATTTAACAGCCTTAAACATAATCAATCTGACATTCAGTAAGATTATGTCTACCAAGTAAGTTTATCGCACTTTATTACGATAAGCAACAGGATTACCACAACATTACACTCAAACTATTGATAATGAACTCATTGGAGTGTTAAGTAAGTCTCTTAATTTAGTAACTGTCAATTATCTGTTTATGAGCACCTTCGTGAAGAAAAAAGTAATTAGTATCAATAGTGTTTTCGTCCACTTTCAAAAACCTAGATAGTTTTTTTTCTTTAACTGTGAAGCATCCATATCCCAATTCAGTAAAAAAACTGATAATATCATTGGGATGATAACCAAATTTTGCAGACCATTTTCTCAATATTTCAGAAAACACGATGGGTTTATCTCTTTGAATAGTGTCTCGACCACCTTGAAAAACTAATAATTCTGCACCCTCTACATCACATTTTATAAAATCTACCTTATCAATTCCATGTCTCTTTACAAAAAAATCAAGTGGTATAACTTGTAATTTTATTTCTATTGAATTCATATTAGCCGCTAGATTTGACATAGAAGCATTACCAGAACCTTCAGGATAATAATAAAAAGGTACTTCAGAGGTTTCGTTTGACAAACCATGTTTATGTATATGGATATTGGTAAGTCCATTTAATCTAACGTTTGCAACTAAATATTCATAGGTTTTTGGAATTGGTTCAAAGGCATGAATATTCAGGTTATTTTTAGCTTTTGATAATCCAATAGAATACCAACCAATATTTGCTCCTATATCTAATAGTGTATCTTTATCATTAACAAGCCTGAAAATCATATCAGAATCTTGTTTTTCGTATTCTTGGAAATTCAATATCTCTACGGGTGCAATTCTGTAGTCTTGTTCATCACAAATAATTTTGATTCCAAGTTTACGTGATGTCATAACCACGCTATTATCTGTTATCTCTATCTTCTGTATATCTCTATCACATATAAATTTACTATAGTCAAACAGCATACGGTGGTGAGTATGCATGAGTTTTATAAACTCTGCTTTTGCCATATTACCTAATTCGTATTGCAACATCAATTCTTCAATATTCATAAATAGCTCCTAATAGTACGATAAAATCCTTCACGAATATCTATTTTTGGCATCCAACCCAACTTTATTAATTTAGAAATATCTGGTAGTTGTTCAGTAATTGGACTACGCATATATTGCGACTGATTTACAGTAGCACTTTTAACCTTCAATCTTTTTTCTGGAAAAAGGTCAATTAGCATTTCTGCTAAAGTTTTAATACTTACATTTTGCATTGGATTGGCGATATTATATGCATTTGCAGATTCTCCCTTTAACAATACTGTCAAAAAACCAACTGTCGCATCAGAAATATAGCAAAATGGCCTTTTATGCGAACCATCACTTTTCATCACAATATCTTCACCATTCACAATATTAGATACAAAATCTGCAAATACTCGTCCATCATCTAACTTCATTCCGGGGCCATAGGTGTGAAATGGTCGTACTACTTTAACATCGAAACCATATTGTTTTCCCCATGCTACACACATTGTTTCTCCCATCCGTTTACTTTCTGCATAGCATGAACGTACATCCATTGGATCGAGCCAACCGTATGATGATTCACCTGTTCCTAAAGAAACATCTGTAGCTTTTCCATACACTTCTCCACTACTAAAAAACAAAAAAGACTTTATTTTCTTTTTCACACCAAGTTCAAGAAGATTTTTAGTTCCAGTTATATTTGGTAATAATGTACCAACTGGATCTATCGCATAATATTTTGGGCTTGCATGACTAGCAGCATGGATAATAATATCTATTTTGCTGTCAATTTGTATTAAATCATTAACATCTGATTTCAACAAATTCAGATATTCATTATTCTTGTGATGCATAAATTTGTTTCTTGCATACTTTTGATTTTTAACAATTCCAATAACATGAACTTTTTTATAAAATTGTTTTTTATTTAAATGGAGTAGTGTTTCTACTAAATATGCAGGTAGAAGTCCTGAAGCTCCCGTTATCAGAACGGTTTTACCACTTAATTCCTGCCAAGGCAAGTCAGCTTCAATTATTTTATTGATATCCTCATTGATAATTTGGCACAAAATTTATTTCCTCAAACATACTTGTCATTATTCTTTCCAATTACGACACATTATGCTTCTTTCACTATGTTTTCACTCTTTTGTTAGGTTATATTCTTCAATAAAAGGAACATACAACATGTAGGATCAAAAAAACATTTGTATTCCAAATTAAATCATATAGTAGGTACACAAAAGTATTTTAACATTCAAAGTCAGTTATATTGTTGGTGTTGGTACAAAAAAAATGTTAAAAGATTTATGTGTACCTAACTTACCCTAGCAATCCAGAGCGGAGTACATGGTCACTGCTAATAATAAGTTATTTAAGACCTGATGTTAAGCATCTATAATGAAAAAACAACGAATTACGAAACTTTTTTGCCACGTAAGCTATTGATTTCTGATTAGCCTACGTAACATCAGTTAAGACTTTCTGATTTCGGATGCAAACTTATAAGCATTTCACGTTTAAACACATTCCTAGGCAATAATGGGGACATATCTTCCAAAGGAGGCGAAACGATTGACCCGTCTTGGCGAACTGCCAATGATTGCTTAGGATAAGAATACTGTTCTGGATCCATGAACACCTCACAGAACACTGGACATTTCGCTCTTTGAACC
The DNA here is from genome assembly GCA_030627235.1 of Thioploca sp. GTDB lineage: Bacteria > Pseudomonadota > Gammaproteobacteria > Beggiatoales > Beggiatoaceae > DRQV01. The sequence goes on along the minus strand of DAOUSL010000002.1, from coordinate 27,006 downwards.
TGTGGTATAACTTTTGCAAAATCATCCCAAGTTTTTATCGCGTAATACGGAATCTCAAAAGCAGCAGAAATCCTTGAAAAATTAGGACACGATACACCACTTTCTTTATCAGAGGCAGTATAGAGTCCTTGAAATAAATTTTTCTGTGTATGCTTGATCATCAAATAACCATCGTTATTAAAAATAAAAAGTTTTATGGGTAGTTGATGATGCACAATTGTCTGAAGCTCTTGGAGGTTCATCATCATCCCTCCATCACAATTTAGACACATCACTTCTCCTTTATTACGAGCAAATGAAGCACCTATTGCAGCAGGTAAACCATAACCCATTTCTCCTAAACCGGTTGAAGTCATTAGCCGTTGTTCACCACGTACACGTATAGCCTGATGACCAGACAGAAGTGCTGTACCCATATCAGTGGTAATTACCTGATCTTGTTTAAAATACTCACTTAGTTGGTCAATAAAACGATAGGAATTTATAGCACCATTCCTATCTGCGTGTTCAGGGCCAATATACGGATATCGCTCCCTATAACCATTACAAATAGTTAGCCAATCTTGAAATTGTGGCAACTTGAATTCAGAGTTATTAGACATCACAAGCAATTTCTCAATAAAAGCTCCTGCATCAGATTCAATACCAAGATCAACCATGTCTTTTGTCTTTTCCAGCTCAAGTTTATCAATATCCACTTGAATAATTTTTGCTTCACGTGCGAATTCAGAATGCTCATATCCAATCATTGGAATAGCGAATCGGTTACCAATCGCAATTACCAGATCAGAATTTTGAACCACAAAGTTTGCTACACGATTACCATAGACACCAGCTCTACCGAAATTTAGTGAGTGACCATCATCAAGTATATCTATGCCAGCCCAAGTTACCAGAGTTGGAAATGGGAATTTTTCCAAAAGAAAATAGATTTTCCCCATAGCATCAGACAGCCTAATACCGTGACCTAACCAAAAAACTGGACGCCGAGATACACCAATCATCTCCAGAACAATTTTTGTAGTTGAGTCTGAAACAGCCATCAACTTATCGGCTTGAGGGGAATAATGATCAAATTCGTTAGCAGATATACTGCTTCCCTGAATATCCATCGGATAATCAATCCAGACAGGTCCAGGTCGTCCATGGCCAGCAATATGATAGGCTTTTTCTAGTTCATACACGGACTGTTTTGGTTCCATCACCCGAACAGCGTATTTTGTTATCTTGTCAACCATTGACGTACTGTCAAAACCTTGAATTCCCCACATCCGCATATTATTCATTGACTTGATAAATCGAGTGTTCTCCTGTCCTGAGATAATAATTCCAGGTAATGAATCAGCCCATGCACTCAAAACACCCGTAATGGCATTTGAACTACCACCTCCTGCAGTCACCAATGCAGCCGTAATTTTACCGGTCATCCTAAAATAAGTCTGCATTGCCATAGTGGCTGCTTGTTCATGATGAACACAAACAATCTGTGTATAACCAAGTCTATGTATTGAATCGAATATATGGGAAATAGCTGAACCTACAATCCCAAATACATGTCGGATTTCTTGCTTTTTAAGAAATTCTGCGATTTCATCGCTAACTTTTACTTTCTTAGACATAATTTATGGGCATCTTCTATTGAATTTTCTATCAACAAGCATTTTTATACCATTGTATTGTTTTTTGAATGGCAGTATCAATATTGGTATATTGTTTAAGTCCAAATTCCTTTTCAGCCTTTGTCACATCTGGTAGCAATGTTGATTGATTAATATCACCAGTGAGAGAGGTATTCAGTAACACACTAGGTGCTGGCTGAAAGCAACTGGCGACCTTTTCGGCAATCTCTCTGAGCGAAAAACCATTACTATTTCCAACATTATAGATTTGTCCGCTTCTCGCATGTAGCATGATAATAAGAACCCAAACAGCTAAATCAGCCCCATACATATAGCTACGGAACGTTTCACCATCACCATGAATACGAATACGACGCTTGCACATAGCATCATTGATAAAATTATTAAGTGCCCATGGAGAATCGATATCCTGATATGCTCCGCAGAAAGTAAATGGCCTAATAGTAACTATTGGCAAACGTAATTCATTTCGTGCTGCTGAACACAGAGTTTCAGAATAACGGTTCGCTTCGGAAAAAGAATTGGACACTTTGCTATTGAGAGGTAATCCCGGTGATATCTCTGAGAACTTCTCTCTGTTATTCGGTTCCGATGAATATACCGCACTGGAACCAGCATTAATAATATTACGTAAATCTGACACCAAGGATGCGGCTCTGAAAACTGCTCCAGTTCCTTCGGCGATTGTAGACATCGTTTCAAAAGGTCTAGATGAGTGGAAGCGACTATCTGGGTTCGCTGCAGCATGGATGATATAATTAACTTCACGAGGGAATTCACTGACATTGCGAATATCGGTGCATATAAATTCGATATTTTTGGCACTTGCTACATGTGGAAGACGAGATTCAAAACGTTCATGATCACGTGCTATGACGAAAAGACGAATATCCATTTTGTGGATTTCGTTCATGTAATACACCATCTCACATAACCAACTTCCCATAAACCCCGACCCCCCAGTAATCAGCAAGGTCGCCCCTGACAGAACGTCGAGTTTGCCGGAAACTTCCGAATAAACACGTTCGCAATCATCAGTCATCAATTTTTTCTGTTCTTTCTTCATCACATTAATTTTTCCCAGAATTAGAGAGTTCAGCAGCTATTTCAATAATTCTATCCTCTTGGCCTGCCACCACTTTTTGTCTACCTAACTCAAAAAAAAGGTCACGCGGATCAATATCAAATTCTTTTGCTATACGGTTAACGGGCTTGAGGTAACCTGAAAAAACTCCTGACAGTCCACTGACAATACTTGTGGATCCGACTGTGGGCATCTTTTCCATCAACTCTCTTTCGGCTAGATCACTTGCATCAAGTAATTTGTATAAGTCAATGCCCAAGTTATATCCCATCCGTTCAAGTACCGCCACCAGTACTTCTAACTGGGCATTTCCCGCACCTGCACCAAAACCCCTTGCACAGCCATCAATGATAGCAGCTCCTGCTTCCACAGCAGCCACTGAATTTGCAATACCCATTCCAAGATTATTATGTGAATGAAAGCCCACTGACACTTTGAGATTTTCTTTAAGAAAACTCACTTTCTCTTTCACATCATTCGGTAGGTAGTTGCCCGCAGAATCCATTAGAATAATTCCCTCTGCACCATAATTCTGCATCTTACGGGCTTCATCAGCAAGAATCTCCTTCTCCACCATGTGACTCATCATAAGTACACCAAAAACTATTTTTCCCTCCATACGGCAGAACCGAATATGGCGTTCTGTAATATCTGCCTCGGTACAGTGAGCAGCGATGCGAAATACATCCACGCCACAATTGATAGCAGGCTTAAGATCACGTTCTATGGTAGCAAAACCAGGTATTGCATGAATACCAAGCCGTGAATTCTTGAGATGCTTACGAGCAATAGTAAGCATAGTCAGGTCATCTACAGCAGCTTCACCCACCTGAAGTGATGATGCACCTAGACCATTACCATGCCCAACCTCAACAATAGGTACACCTGCAGAATTAGCAGCTGTACAATATGTAGCGATTTGTTGTTCAGTGAGTTGATGCAATACCGCATGATTTCCATCCCGAAGTGTTGAATCACTAATAAGTATTTTTTGCTTATTATTACTCATTCTTCACCGCCTTGGCATATTCTTCAGCTATCGCAATTGCAGCACAATTAATAATATCAAGATTACCAGCATATTTTGGCAAATAGTCACCAAAACCTTGCACTCTTAATATTACAACGATCCTCCCATTTTCAAATAGTGGTCCCAAAATTAGTTTGTATCCTGGTACATAAGACTGGACTCTTTCCAACAGCGAGGCAAGCTCTATTTTTAGCAACTCTAAATTAGGTTCATTTATTTTAGCGAGGATTGTAGTCATCATATCAATATAAGGTATAGCAGGATTAAGAATCAGTATTGCCTTGGTTTTTTTTGCACAGGAGAAGTGTTTTACGCCTCTTTCGGTAGTTTTAATGTATTCATCAAGATTGGAGCGGGTTGCTGGTCCAGCACTTTTTGAGGCAATACTAGACACCACCTCAATATACTCAATATTCTTGTGTGTCCTTGCAAGTGCTACTGCAATGGGTATCGATGCTTGGCCACCACATGTAACCATATTGATATTCATATTATCCATGCATTCCTCTGTATTAATTAAAGGAACACACATTGGTCCAATTTTGGCTGGAGTAAGATCAATACATCTGATGCCAAGTTCCTTGAGGATTGGTGCATGCACCATGTGATCCTTTGCCGATGTAGCATCAAAAACGAGGTCGATTTTACTTGCGTTGTCAATAACATATTCGATACTTTGGTCTGATAATTTCACTCCCAGTTCAAGGGCTTTAGCCATTCCCCGTGAACCACGGCTTCTTCCAATAAAGGCAACACACTCTAAATTCTCCGATCTTTGAACTTTTACCAATAAATCTGTTCCAATATTTCCTGACCCAAGGATTGCAACTCTGTATTTATTCATATCATTTCTGGCAACGAGTAATCAATAATGACTTAATGTCTACCAACTCCAAAAAATGCCTCCATCTTATTTACTATGTAGTCAAGCATCTCTGCTGACAGCCCCGGATAAACCCCAATCCAAAAAGTATCATTCATAATAATCTCTGTATTGATCAATTCCCCACTGATACGATATTGCCTATCCTGAAAATACGGTTGACGAGTAATATTACCAGCAAATAATAGGCGAGTACCAATCTTATACTTATCCAAATATTTTAGCAAGTCAACTCGTATTCTTCCTGCATCTTTTTTAATTGTGATTGGAAAACCAAACCAAGACGGTTCACTGTTAAGCGTAGCTTCTGGCAAAATCAAAAATTCTTCTAAACTTGCTAAATGTTCGCGGAGATAACAAAAATTTTCTTGACGTTTAGTAACAAAGTGTGACAATTTATCTAATTGTGCCAATCCCACCGCTGCTTGCATATCACTAATTTTGAGATTATAGCCTAAATGTGAATAAGTATATTTATGATCATAACCTTCCGGTAACGTACCTAATTGCCGATCAAAACGTTTACCACAAGTATTATCCTTACCCGGTTCACAATAACAATCACGCCCCCAATCGCGAAAAGACTCAGCAATACGATTTAAAAGAGTGTTATTCGTAAAAACGGCTCCACCTTCTCCCATTGTAATTTGATGTGCTGGATAAAAACTAAGTGTCGCAATATCACCAAATGTTCCCACCAGTTTACCATTATAAGTTGAACCCAGTGCGTCACAACAATCTTCAATAAGCCACAGATTATGTTTTTTAGCAATGCGCATCACTTCATCAAGATTATAAGGATTACCCAAACTATGTGCCAACATGATAGCTTTAGTTTTAGCAGAGATAGCTGCTTCAATCAGTGTAGTATCTATATTATAAGTAGGAATATCGACATCCACAAAAACTGGAATCATGCCATGTTGAAGAATAGGATTGACAGTAGTAGGAAAAGCTGCTGCAACACTAATAACTTCATTTCCCGGTTTCAATCTTCTTTCACCCAGTTTTGGTGAAGTCAAAGCCGAAAAAGCTAAGAGGTTGGCTGACGAACCTGAGTTGGTGGTAAATACATGCTTAACTCCAAGAAATTTGGCTAATTTTTGTTCAAATGCTTCATTAAAACGTCCAGTAGTGAGCCAGCCGTCAAGTGAGGCTTCCACCATGTTTTGGATTTCTTGGCTACCAACAACTTTACCAGAAGATGGAATGGGTGTTTGAGTAGGTATGAACGACTGAGGACGAAATTTAAAATTATAATAAGTTTGAACTGCTGTAAAAATTTGTGAACGCAGTTCTTGTTCTAATAAAGTAGTTGAATAAGGAATAGATTGAGTCATTGTTGTCAATCCCATAAGTTAAAATTATTTATAGTCCCATAAATGGTTTAGAACATTAGAATTGAGTTATAGCTGTAAGGTATTACGGGGCTATAGCTCCTCTTTTGAATCTACCGTTCTTCTAGGTGGTAGTGGTTCACTTCTAGCATTCATTATACTAGAATAGTATAGATATTTTCACAATAAACAACAGAATTTATACCGATTTAACACAGCTTATTAATTTTATTAATATTTTCATTTTGAAAAAAGTAATTAAGGCAATTCCTAAATAATAAAATACCAATTTCACTCTGATATTGAAGTCAGACATAATATTTTGTTGGAGTTACCTAAAAATAACTTGATTTCTCTTTATCGAAGCTTTTTAAACTTATGTTTAATCTGATCCCCTCTATATACCCATGCTTGAGTATAACCACGATATGATATTGTGAAAATGGGTTTTATATCCTTAAAAAAAGGGATTAATCCCCTAACAATTATTCCATTATTAACCAATAAATAATCTGATTTTGTAAAGTGCATAAGTTTGACAAAGGAAGTATCAAAATGTTTAGCTTCCCAATCCCCAATTGTATAAAAGTTATAAATTGTTATAGCCTTATTTGAATTAATCCATGTTCCAAAATAAGGAAAGTAAAGACGGACTTTATCATTTTTGATTTGACCTTCAGCCATCATTTTTTCTATTTTTTTTCCTGCGAGAAATAGTGAATCTCCCCACCCCCAATAAATAGGCTGGATAGTTCCTTTACTTGGCAATGCATTGAATGAATGACTCCATATTGGTCTAAAGGCACCGAAAATAGGTCGAAAAGGTAATATTTCAATGAGCAGAGAAACGACAAATACAGAAACTAAAACTAACTGGATGATATTTTTATAGTAACTCATAATTTTACTCATTTCTATTCCAATAATCAAAATTAGTGTAAATAAAAACAGATTAAAATATCTAGGTTGCATCGGAGTATAAGTAAGTGCATAAACTAATGGCATTACCAACACTAGTAATAATATGATTCCCCAACCAGAAAAGCATTCTCTCTTATGTCTTTGATTCCATACTAATAACAATATGACAAGGTAAATAGAGGGAATACTATTGGTAAAAATGGCGTAAGCATGAGCAATAGAATAAATGAAATATTCAAACTTACTGGTAGCATCATAATAGAAAGCATTGTTATTAAATGAATAGGGGGGTACATATTGTCCTTCTTGAGCAGGAAGAAATAGACTAGCAAAAACGGTTTCTATTGAATATGTACCAACAACCCCTACTAAAAATACCATAAAAATAGTTATTATACTTATCAATCTCATATTCCCTTTCAACCAAGGAAAAAATAAGTTTATCAACCAAGGTTTAATTTTAATTAAGACCAAAGACACATAACTGATAATAAAGCCAGTCAATAATATTAACAAGAAAGAAGGGGGGAGAATTGTTTCCGAAAAATCACCACCTACTATAAGTCTTCTTATGATGCTAGCAGAAGCACCTACTATTGGAACAATGACATCATAAAAACTGATGTGGGGAATATGACCATTTCTTGCTGCCATTGCCACAATTAAAAATGTCGTCAAACTGGTCAAAAAAGCGATGAAAATGGCGTAAAATGAATAATAAAAAGAGGTTTTATAATTCCTATTTTCAGTTTGTTCAAGTTTTAGGTAAGTAAAAATAATCAATGAAAATGCTAATATGGGATAAGCAATAAGTTTTTCTTGTGTGGCTAATAAGCTGATTATAATCCCCACTAAGGCGTGTCTATCACTTTTTATTTGAAGTGCCCTTAAGAGTAGAATGATTGCCAATGTTCCAAGTAACATAGAAAGGAGATCGTAATTAGCAATTTTCAGGGCAATAAGACTGACTGGCAAAGAAAGCACAGAATAAAAATAAATAATAAAATAGGAAACTCTCTGATTTTCAGCAATGTAGTATTTATTGAGTAATCCATATATCGCAATAATAATTAAAAAACCAACAAACCAACGGACCGCCTTACTGAACATAATTAGTTCATTTGAGTCCATTATCCTTCCATAATGAGTATACTTTTGAAATAAACTCAAAAAAGTACCTATAACTGCATCAGAAGTACGATTGGCAGACATATACCACTGCTCCATACCTGAATTGTGTATATTTATGACTTCTGTAAATATATATGCCTCATCAGTGGTTAAAAATTGAGTGGTTCCTTCTATAGATAAATATAAAATGGGTATTACTAATATAGTAACTGCTAGACTCTTAATGATGGAGTTTAAATTTTTTAAAGCGACAAGAAATACCAGCCCTAAAGATAGCAAAAAGAAAATAAATTCAACAAAATTCATGTAAATCATATTATTCATCAAATATTATCCAGGTTATTTAATAGAATTAAAAATATCTTCGTATTGTCCAACAATCTCCACTAGATTAAATTGATGTGCGTGTTGTTTGCTGGCAATCTTCATATCATTTAATAGCTTCTCATTTGTTAACATTGTTTTTAATGCTGTCTTAAAAACATCGTGATTATTAACTGGGCAAAGAAATCCATTGACTCCTGGTTTCACTATATCGAAAAGCCCTCCAATATCACTACCAAGTATGGCTAAACCCTGAGCAAGAGCAAGGGCCCCTACTACTGGCATTCCTTCTGAGGTAGAAGGTAAAACTAAAATATCAGCTTGACTCATAATGGTGTCCACAGCTGTTTGATTAACCCATCCATGTAACCTGACTTTTTTAGTAAGATTGGTTTGTTCTAGCTTTTGTTGTACTGCCAACATAAGTGGGCCATCTCCTAACATATCTAATTCCCAGTCCAGATCAGAAACGCTGGTTAATACATCCAGTAAAAAAATCAAATTCTTCTGTCGTTCAAACCGCCCAACAAATACGATGCGTTTGGGGTTATTAACTGGTAAAGTGTTTTGTCGATATTTATTGAGTTCAATACCATTGAATAATGTTTCTATAGTGACATCATAAGATTTTAAAGCTAATTCTCGAATAAAATTGCTGACAGCAATAATAGCAGAAGCACGTTGCCAAATGGGAATAGTCAAGGGTTTGATTATTTTAAAAAGTCGATTAGTTTGTTCCGGTACGCCTCCCGGCACATCACCTAAATGTACTGTCAGCACATAAGGAATACGGGTTATCAAATTAACTAGATAAGCTAAAACGCCGGTTGGAACTGCAAAATGCACATGTATTACATCAGGTTTCCATATTATGGCTTGTTTCAAACAAGGCAATAAAGCAAACCCTAAGAAAAATGCCATTTCCCAAACGGTACAAGTTTCTTTTCGTTGCCGAAAAGAGAAAATGCGAAAAATTTTATAACCATTTTTTTGCTCAATCTTGGGCAAATTTTTAACATAAGCCGTTATAACCCGAATCTCATGCCCTCGTTTGGCTAAAGAGTGACAAATATCTTCTGCAACACGCCCACCACCTCCACCAACTGGAGGAAATTCATAGTTGAGAACCAATATACGCATTACCTACGGAGTCCCTTTAACAATTACTAAAATACTTGTTATAGAATCTATTTCAGTTACATTACTGAGAAATTCTTTGCGTACACGAGACTGTACTTTTTTAAATACATCCATATTTCTTTCTAATACTATTATTTCAACATTTGTAAAATTTTGTTCAAAAACACGTTGATAATCAAACATTCTGTACCGATTTAGGTAACTTGATGGATTTAACCATTTATACCATATCTTTTCAGAATAACAAAGCATTTCAAATGGATACTTAAAAAAATGATCACGTAAATCTATAAAATGTACTTGTACACCTTTTGGATTCATCAAAGCAGCTAATGCTTGTGTTACTTCTTCCACATCTTCTACATGCTCAAAAACTGATGAGCTTAACACAATATCCACAGTAGTAGAAAGTTTTTGAATGTCTTCATGATGTAAAGTTATGTAATCAGAACGAGGCAAGATTTCTTTGTCAGTATATTCTAAATATTTTTCATAACGTGGCAAAAGAGCTAGATTACGTTTAGTATTTGGATGTGCATATTTATCCATTAGAATAACATGTTTTGCCCCTTTTTCTAATAACATACAACCCAGTCCAAAATTTCCGCCATATCCAAACAATAAACATTTTTTTCCTACAATAGAAATATCCTGTTTATTTAGGACATTTAAATACTGTGATAAAGCTTCATTAGGATTACTTGTTTCAATTCCTGGTTTTATGAAAATTCCTTTTTGCAAGAAAAAATTGAACAGATATTCTGGTGTAAATTTTCTAACAAAACGAGCTAAAAGATATTCAATATTCATAATTATTAGAACCAGTTCTTACCAAAATCAAATTGCATTATTTTTGTTCTCTAACATGATTTAACATAGCAGTATATTTATAAATAGATGATTATATAATAAATCTTATGGTAACACTTTCTTAAACGGTTTAACAATAATTTTAGCATAAATTCCAGCTTCATTATAGGGATCAGCATTTGCCCATTCATTAGCAACTTCTTGTGAAGAAAATTCTGCTACTACTAAACTACCAGTAAATCCGGCTGAACCTGGGTCATTGACATCAATTGCTGGATGTGGGCCTGCTAATAACAAACGTCCTTGTGATTGTAAAGTTTTTAAACGTTCTAAATGAGCTGGGCGAGTTTTAAGTCTAGCTTCTAAACTATTAGGAACATCTTCACTTATAATTGCATATAACATATTATATCTCTTGAAAAATAGTAATAAATATTATTCACCAAATTCCTGCAAAAAAACAGTTAACTCTTGTATATCAAATTGATCTGTAACAACTGATTTACCTAAGTCTTGCATTAATACCAAACGAATTTTACCATCTATAACTTTTTTATCAACTTGCATCAATTCTAACATTTGTGAACCAGTTAATTCTTTAGGTATTTCAGTTGGTAAATCTGCTTTTGCTAATAAATTAATAATCCGTGATACAGTAGAATCATCTAACCAACCTAAGAGAGCTGAAAATTGAGCTGCTAGTTTTATTCCAATTGCTATAGCTTCACCATGTAAATATTTTCCATAACCAGCTCCTGTTTCTATCGCATGACCAAAAGTGTGACCTAAATTTAATAAGGCTCTTTTGCCACTTTCTTTCTCATCTTCAGCTACAATATCGGCTTTATTTTGACAAGATCTAGCAATTGCAAAACTTAGAGCTTGTGAATCTTGTTTTAATAAGATCGTCATATTGGTTTCTAACCATTCAAAAAATTCTAAATCATTGATTAAACCATATTTAATTACTTCTGCTAGTCCTGCACTAAATTGTCTATTATCTAAAGTTTTTAATGTTTCGGTATCTATCAATACACTTTTAGGTTGATAAAATGCCCCAATCATATTTTTACCTAATGAATGGTTGACTCCAGTTTTACCACCAACTGAAGAATCAACTTGAGCCAATAAAGTGGTTGGAATTTGAATAAAATCTACCCCTCTTTGATAACAAGCAGCAGCAAATCCAGTCATATCTCCAACTACTCCACCACCTAGTGCAATTAAGGTAGTTTGCCGATTAAAATGTTGACGCAGTAAAGTATCAAAAATTTGGTTTAATACTATTAAATTCTTATATTGTTCTCCATCTGGTAAAATTACTGTTTTAATTTCAAAATCATCTAATGTATTAATAACTTTATTTAAATATAATGGAGCTACTGTTTCATTAGTCACTATTAAAACTTGTTTACTTTGAATATGTGGAGCAATTAAATTAGACTGTCTTAATAGATTTTGACCAATATAAATAGGGTAGCTACGTGTACCTAAATCTACTTGCAATGTATTCATTTTTTTAAATGTCCTAAGATTAATTTAATCACTTGACGAATGCTTTTTTGAGTTGTGTCTATAATATAATCTGATGTCATTTTATATAATGGATGGCGTTCTGCAAGTAAGTTAGTTATTTTTTCCCGAGGATTGCCAGTTTGCAATAAAGGTCGGTTATGACTGTGGGAAGTACGTTCTAATAATTCGTTCACTGAAGCAGATAAATAGATTACATAACCACGTTTTTTCAAGTATCGACGATTATTTTTATCTAGCACTACTCCACCACCAGTAGATAATACGATATTATTTTGTTGAGTCAATTCATTGATTACAGCACGTTCTCGCCTTCTAAACCCAAGCTCACTTTCAAATTCAAAAATCATTGGGATTGTTACACCAGCTTGTTTCTCAATTTCATGATCACTATCTATAAAATCTAGTTTTAGATGGTCTGATAAATAATGACCAATCGTGGTCTTTCCTACTCCCATTGGCCCTATTAAGAAAATATTCATATCAAAATGCTACTTTATTTACGCTGGTAATTGCTAAAATCACCCCAGTAATAATCACTCCTATTACTCCACCTATTAATAAAATTGCTAATGGTTCGATTAATAATAAAAAACGCTTCATCCGAGTTCTACTACTCTCCTCTAATAACTTGGATAAAGAACGCAACATACGTGGTAATTCACCAGCTCTTTCACCAGCTCTAATAAGATTATGGCCAGTAGTAGTCATAGCATCATTATCTTGCAAGGCTTTGGATAAACTAGTACCAGCTTTTACAGCTTTATTAACTTGAGTAAGTCTAGCATTTAAACTTGGCAATTTAATCCCTTGTTTAGCTAGTTCTAATGCTTTTAGTAAAGAAACCTTGTTTTCCAATAAAGTCCCCAACATTGCTGACCAACGGGCTGCTTCAGCTTCAATTATCCATATACCTAAAAATGGTAATTTGGCAGTGGCATCTTTAATTTTAGCTCGCAAATTCGGTTGACTAACTATATAAGTAATAATAACTAATAATACTACCAGCCCTCCAATCACTAAGTCAAAATTTTTATTTAAAAACATGCCAGTTCCTAAAACCATTTGAGCTAACATTGGTATCTCATCTACTTTACCTTTAAGAATACCAGCAAACCGTGGGACTACGACGATAAATATCATTAATACTGCACTGATGCCAGATAAAATTAATATCACTGGATAAATCATCGCATTTCGCATTTCATTGGCAACTTTAGCATCATATTCCATTTGATCAACACCATCTCGCAATGCAATAGCAATTTTACCAGTTAATTCACCAGCCTCCACTAATTGAGTTACGTACCATGGTAATTCTAATGGACATGCTTGTAAAGCACTAGAAAATGCTTTTCCATGCCTTAATTCAGCAGAGATATCAGCAAATGTTTGAGTTATGAATGGATGATGAGACGAATTAGCTAAAGATTCTACTGCATCTATTAGTGGAACTCCTGATTCTAACAAAGTAGCAAGTTCATGTAATACAATTAGTACATCACGCTGTTTGGGTTTGCTATTACTCCGAACTTTAGTATTACTAATTATTGTAATATTAATTGGAGTAAGGTCTCGTTGTTTTAACTGGCGAGCTGCTTCTCGTTCTGTATCAGCAGTTAAAATTCCACTGACTTCTTGTTGTTGAGTGTCTATTGCTTGATATTTATAATGCATTATTATCTGTGCAGGATGTATATAATTAATGGAACATTATTAAATTCGATTTTTTTATTATACCATTTAATAGAATGGTTATATTGGATTTTACTCTTTTCAACAATATTATCAATTCTATCAGTGAACAAAATTTAATTATAACTTTTTATAAACATAAAATTACGTTATATTTTTATGGTATTCGGGTATGTTACATTTATCTCTGATCAGTTTAATGATAAGATAATCTAAGAATATATCAAATATTTATGATAAATGCTAATGATGATTAGTTAGTTGTTTCGGGAATGGAACATAGTGGATTTCCCGAAACCTAAGTAATATCAGGATTTAGGGAAATCGTACCTCATTCCCGAAACATTTTGACATTGGCTAAGGTATTGCAGTTATAAATATAATTGGCTTAAATTCTAGTAGTTTAATTCAACACATCCAGAAATATAGAATTATCAGGATATAATTAGGAATATAAACTGCAACTGTTAAATTATTATGGTTGTTGTAATTTATTTTTCATATTTTAAAAAAAGATTTGTATAGCATAAGTTGCTAAAACAAAATTTAAGACAATTAAGTCTTCCAATTTCTAGCTTACTAATAAAAGCTAATATTATGAAACGAATAATTTTTTTAGCAATAATTTTATGTAGTAATCAAGTATTAGCGAGTAAAATCTATAGTTATTTAGATTCTAATGGAACTCGCCATTATACTGATAAGCCACCAACTTACCGTTCTAAAGTAAAAATTCATGCTCAGCCTAAGTATAAAGAAAAAGATGGATCATTAAAAATTTATAAATATGTGGATGTCAAAGGTACTATTCATCTAACTGATAAACCTAATAATTCTAGTTACCAATTAATTTATATTGGTGGTGTAACTTTACCAGCATATTCCACTTCTATTGGTTCTCGAGGTTCTCGGGCTAAAATTCACCGTAAGTATAGTAATTATGGCAGTTTAATTGGGGATGTTGCTAATAGGACTAACTTAGAGCCAGCCTTATTACATGCAGTAATTCAAACTGAATCAGCGTTTAATCCTAAAGCAGTTTCTCCTAAAGGAGCTGTTGGTTTAATGCAACTTATGCCAGCAACAGCCAGACGTTTTGGAGTAAAAGATCGTACTAATGCTAAACAAAATGTTTATGGTGGAGCTAAATATTTAAGTCATTTAATTGGTTTATTTAACAATAATTTACGTTTAGCTTTAGCTGCTTATAATGCCGGTGAAAATGCAGTAAAGCGTTATGGCAACAAAATTCCACCATATAAGGAAACTAGAAACTATGTTAAAAAAGTATTGCGACTTTACAGTGCTTATCAGGATTTGATGTAACTAATAGATTAACTTTTTAATAAAGAATGTTAATATCATCAAATTAATTAGGGCAACCACAAGAGATTACCCCTACGAATTATTACGTGGGAGTAATATTTTATGATTGTCCTTTTATATTGGAACGATTTTTTATAATCTTCTATTCAAGACTACTAAAATTTGAAAGATATTAGACATAATTCCTAAATAAGGATATATGTAGGATGCAATGAACGAAGGGAATTGCATCAAGATGTAATTCGTAAACTCATTACATCCTACGTGATGTCTAATATAAGTAATTGATTTTGAATTTAATTAAGAATTATCACCTATTTTAATAACATTTAACTCAATAATTTATAATAGTGAACAACATACTCCGTAAACCTAAATGGATACGCATTAAAGTTTCTAATAATAATTCAGTAACTAAAGTTAGAAGTAAATTACGTCAACATCATTTACATACTGTATGCGAAGAAGCTTCTTGTCCCAATTTAAACGAATGTTTTACTAATGGTACAGCCACTTTTATAGTTATGGGTAATATTTGTACCAGAAGATGCCCATTTTGTGATATATCTCACGGACGACCAAAACCACTTGATAGTAATGAACCAATAAATTTAGCTAATACAATTACTGCTATGAAATTAAAGTATGCAGTAATTACATCTGTAGATCGTGATGATTTACGAGATGGTGGTGCTAGTCATTTTGTGGCTTGTATAAATGAGATTCGTGCAATATCTGCATCTACCCAAATTGAAATATTAGTCCCAGATTTTCGAGGCAGAATGGATGTTGCATTAAAAATTTTCCAACAGGGTCTGCCAAATGTATTCAATCATAATGTGGAAACTGTACCACGTTTATATAAATCAGTTCGTCCAGGAGCTGATTATAATTGGTCATTGAAATTAATAGAAAATTTTAAAGCCATGTATCCACAAATAACTACTAAATCTGGCTTAATGTTAGGTTTGGGAGAAGAAATTGATGAAGTATTAGAAGTTATGGAAAATTTACGTTCCCATAATTGTGAAATGATTACTTTAGGACAGTATTTACAACCAACTAAAGAACATTTACCAGTAAAACGTTATATATTACCAACTGAATTTGATGAATTAGCGAAACTTGGGTATAAAATGGGTTTTAAAAATATTGCCAGTGGACCTTTAGTACGTTCTTCTTATCATGCAGAGCAACAATTTTCTATTAAAAAAGGATTAACATAAATTATTGGTAGTCCTGAATAATGTAGTGTTTGATACTTTAATATACTAATTTAATTATAGTTTATAGTAACTACCACTACTTCGTTCATGACTACCAAATTATTTAATATTGCTGTAGTTTATCCAATCGAAAAATTCTATAACATAAATTAATTAAAAAATTGGCATATTCAATAATCTATTGCTACACTTCTATATTATATATACTTTAATTTAAGGAGAAAATCCATGTTAGTTTTACGTTCCTTTTTATATGGAATTATTTTATTAAGCTTTTCAGTTCAAGCTTTACAATTGAATTTAGAATCTACTGATATTAATACACAAATCATTGTTAGTAATGACCAGAACTTAAATAATGTAGATGTATATTTGGTATGGTTCAATTTAGATTCCAATGAATTTAAATCATTAGTTTCATCATCAAAATGGAAAAAAGGTTTAGTACCATATTCTAATGCTATTGATATAAATCCTTTTAAATCATTTAAAGTAGCTGATTTTAACGAATCTTGCCCAGAAAATCAACGGTGTTTTTTAGCATTGATAGCAGTAGGAGCTAATGAAAATCCAATTGATACTGACTTATGGCAGGCTTCTACTCTATTACCTTTAAGCTTAGAAGCTAGTAAAGAACGTCTACCAGGGCAACAATTTTTTCTACCAAATGATTATGTAAATAATTATCGTGTGTCAAAAGATGACATTGATATGGTCGCTGATGAATCTGCTCAACCATCTTTAACTGAATCTTTTGCTCCAGAGTCTGATGATGGTAGTACTGTACAAACTGAAAAACCTGATATTTTTCGTCTAGTTGGTGATAAATTATTATATGCTAATGAAGCAGCGAAAAGATTTCAAGTAATTGATGTATCAGATGTTTCTAATCCAAGTTTAATTGGTTCAATTGCTTTATCTGGTAATCCTAAAGAGCTTTATGTGATAGATGATTACTATATATTGTTACAGGTTAACTATAACGAAGCAACAACTGAATTAATAGTTTTACAATCAGGTACTGGTAATATCTTGAATAAAATAGATGAAATAACTATACAGGGAAGATTTATTGAGTCACGACGAAGAGGGAATTATATTTATAGTGTTAGTGAGCAATATGATTATAATTTAACTGATGAAATATGTGAAGTTTGTATTACAGCATATATTCCTAATAGAAATATTTTATCTATCAATGTATTAGAATTAAAAGATACTGGAAAATTAGAAGCAGTTGATGAAGCTGAGATTCCAGGTTATTCTCCACAAATAGCAATTTTCTCTGATAATTTAGTAATTGCTAATCATAATCCAGAAGAAGATAAATGGCAAACTACCCAGATTCAAGTATTTGATTTAACTCAATCTGACCCACTGGTAAAATTACCATTAATTAAAGTTCCTGGTCAAGTTCCTTCAGAATTTCATTTAAGCATATTAAATCAACAATTAAGAGTTGTTTATGGCCCAGAAGATCGTACTGATGGTAGTACTTTGGCTATTTATAATTTAAGTCCAGAAAAAGTTACTTTAGCTGGTCAAGTTGATAAAATAGCTCCTGGAGAAGGTCTATTTGCTACTCGATTTGTTGATGATCGGGCTTTTGTAGTAACTTATGAACGTACTGATCCTTTATGGGTTATCGACCTCAGTGATTCTTCTAATCCCACGATACTTGGTGAATTAATAATTCCTGGTTGGTCAGAAAAACTATTTTTCCATGAAGATCGTTTATTTGCAGTTGGTATGGATGATGAAGCTAAAGAAGATGAAGATGTAAAAAGAGCTAGACGAGTAGCTGTTTCTTTGTTTAATGTTGAAGACCCAACCAAACCAACTTTAATAAATCGTATAACTCCTTTGGTTGGTCAAGTTGCTTATAGTTGGTCACCAGCATTAGATGATGAAAGAGCTTTATTATTAAATTGGCAAGATGCCTTTGCTGCTTTACCAATAAACTCATGGGAAACAAATGGTGGTAGTAATTTACAAATAGTTTCATTTGCTGATGATAAACTTAAAGATGTTGGTTTATTACCTATCCCAACAGAAATTCAACGTAGTTTAATGCTTGATTCTGATGTATTAGCAGGGTTAGGTAATCAATCTTTAGTTACTTTACGTTGGGGAATTGATAAAAAACCAGAAATATTAGGTGAATTAGAATTAGCTACCAATTTAACCTGGTTAAAACTCCAAAATGAAAAATTGTGGACTGCTTCTATCGGCAATAGGGGCGGATATCATCGTTTTTATCGCTATGATACTGACAATTTAGAAACTCCAGAACAGAGTTGGTTATTGCCAAAAAGCTATAATGATTTAATCATGGATGAAGATATGGTGGTATTTTATAATAACTATGAACCACTGGAAATACAAGTGTTTGATAAAAATACCGAACAATTATTTACTCCACAACAGCTTGAACTATCTGAAAAAACCGATAATAAACAAGAAAAAACTTCTGAACTAATTGATGATGAGATATGGTATGATCGTCGTCCTCCTTTATTACATGACGGATGGTTTTATCTTGCAGAACAACGTTCTTTCAAACAGAATCCTAATATGATCTTACCGTTGCCAGAACAAGATTATTGGCAGTCACAATGGATATTACGAAGCTGGGATTTACAAGCAGATAAACCTGTTGAATCTGCAACTCGTTCAATTCCTGGTTCGCCATTAGCAATTACCAAATCTGGTTTATTAA
Source organism: Thioploca sp. (assembly GCA_030627235.1). Classification (GTDB taxonomy): domain Bacteria; phylum Pseudomonadota; class Gammaproteobacteria; order Beggiatoales; family Beggiatoaceae; genus DRQV01. The sequence continues at coordinate 8,207 of DAOUSL010000002.1, read as the reverse complement.
TTACTCAAGAGATGAATGAAGATAGACAACAACGTTTGAACTTATTAACTTTAAAATCAAATAATGCTGTATTATCAGATAGTTATAATATGTCATGTGATGGTTATACTTCTTTTAAATGGGCTACTAATACATTGTATGCAATCTGTCAAAATGAACCTAATGTTATAACTGAACCAGAAGGGCCAATCTTTTTAGAAACAATGCCTGACGAAACAGTTTCAGTTGAAGAGGAAATTTCTGTAAAATCTACAAGAGATTCTAAAGAAGCAGATAATATTGATATAGAAGAATTTTCTCCAGTTACCAAGATAATTCAATTGAATCCAACTGATAAAGGTTTTGTTGAAGTTGGTAGCTGGACTTTACCAGGACGGATTAATTTACAAGTTGCAACTGATGGACTTATTTTGGTAAATACTAATAATTATTGGTGGTATTATGATGCTCCAATGGTAAGATCATCTATTCTTCCTCAACAAGAACTAGGTTGTAATGTTTATCAATTAACTCCTGAACAAGAACCAATATTACTAGAACATTTAGAAACTTGCATATATAACAATAATGGTACAGTATTAGCCTCCGACCAAATTTGGAGAGCGGAAGGTTATGCTGGTATTAAAAATGTTAAATTTGTAAAATAGCATTTATTTGAAGTTCAAATTTTTTATCTATCTCAAGATTAGATTTGGACTTCAATAGTAACTGATAATTATAGAGGGATTTATGCGTTGGATTATTTATGGAATATGGTTAATTGCAATTACTAATTGTACTACTAAACCAGATACTATTGGGATAGATAGCCGATTTTATCGATTTAATAATGATGCTTATGAAAGACAAGTTGGAGAACAAGGTAGTTATTTAAACCAAATTAGAAATTATCAAAAAGCTTCTAAAGAAGAAAACCACCGTTTTAATAAAATAGAAAATACTAAGAAATATCAGAAACAAGCATTTTTAGCCAAACTTAATCAAGCTGAAACCGATGTAAAACAGTTAACTAACTCATCTAAACTTGCAATACATATTAAACAGGTTATGGAAGCAATTACTAGATTAAAACGACAGGTTATAATCCAGCCAAAAATTATGTCTAGTCATGAACAACAGATGACTTCTATCAATGATTTGATTAATAAAATGCAAGAAATTGCTAAAAATTTAAAATAGATCAAGCGTTATATCCTAAATAAGCCATGTCCAACACAACCTAGCATTTTGATAAATACTATCAAATATTGCTAGGTTTTATAATATGGATAAAATTTTAATAATTTAAGTATCTAAATACTTTTCAATAAATTTTACTATTGGCAATGGCTCATTCATATCAAATATTGGTAAATTAGTTGTTATTAAGGAAGGTTCATCACAAACTACAGCAACTATGGATTCGTCATCAGGAAATAATAATGACTTACCTAAACTAGGACGATGAACCTCAATTTTAGGAAACTTTTCGTGCTTAAAGCCTTCAACTAAAATTAAATCTAATTGTTCCTGATTTAAATGAGCTAATAAATGTTCCAAATTAGGCTCTTCAAGTTTATCTTCCATTTCTACCATTAAAGCCCAACGCTTCCCAGAAGCAACCAACATCTGTTCAGCTCCAGCTTGTCGCAAACGATAACTATCTTTACCAGGATGATCTATATCAAACTTTTTATGATGAGTATGTTTGATCATGCCGATACGAATATTCTTTTGCTTCAATAAAGGAATGATCTTTAATAATAATGTTGTTTTGCCAGTACCACTATAGGCGACAAAACCTAAAATCGGAATAGTCATCGATTATTCTTTTCGTAAATAGTAAGTTCTTCTGTTGTATTAATATTTAAAAAACTATCTGCAAGATCAGAAAAATCTACCTGAGTTGCCGAATGGCGTTGTAAGAAACGACGAACACTACGTTCATCCATTTTAAAAAATGCTAATAAATCAGTTAATAAACTACATTTCATTAAACAAAATGTTGGTTGAATATTTTTTCCATCATGTGCTACGCTTATTTTACCGCCACTTTGCATTAAACCAGTATATAAGCGTTCTGCTAATTCCGAGCTTACTGCTGGAGCGTCACAAGGAACAGATAAGACATAATCTGTGGAAGCATTTTCTAAAGCTATAGCAATTCCGGCTAAAGGGCCATAATAATAACCAGCATTATCGGATAATATTGGACTATTAGTCAATTGATAATAGCGTTCCTGATTACGATTAGCACTAATTAATAAATTATCAACTTGGGGAGATATAGTATCTATAACATATTCAATCATACATTTATTGTTAATCAATAGCAGGCCTTTATCTTCCCCATTCATACGTTTGGCATGTCCGCCAGCGAGGATAACACCAGTAATATTATTTTTATTAGACATTATTATTATTTTAGATGTTATTAACTTCAAAATAACCAGTTTTCTGGTAAAAACTGGTATTGATGATAAATATTTAGAATCATATGTTAATTCATATAATTATTTCTTGAATATACCAATTATGTTTCATAACGTGGTAATAACTGAATAGTATCTTCCATCCAAATGTCAATAGTATTTTGTAATGAATTTAACATTTCTTTTTCCCATTCAGCTTGAGTAGTATTAATTGCAGTTTCAACATCAATTATAAAAGCATTCCTTTGGGTAAGTTCCATGCCTTCATTAATAGCATAATCAATGCTAATACCACCAACAGCACCTATAATAGTTCCCAAAGGGCCACCTAAACTACCTATAGCACCTCCAGTTCCAGCTAATACTGCTTTAGACACAAATGGAGCAGCCAATTTAGTAAATATACCAGTACTTACGGCTTTACCAACAATAGTTTTACCAGCAGTTCCTGCAACTACTTTACCAGTTACTGCACCACTGGCAGCTAATGCAGCTCCTAATGCTGCTCCTTTTGGTCCTTTTTCATATTCTGCCATATTAATTTTATTGAATTGGCTATTCCAATCTAATACTAATTCGGAATCAATAGTGGATGGAGTATCAAGATGAGTGGTGTATTTTGCTACAAATACCTGAAAATCAGTTTGCATATTGGCTAATTCTTTAACATAGTCACTATGAATTTCTTTAATAGTATCTCGATAAACATATTGTAATTGTGGATCAGTAATTTCTGGCCGTAAAACTATATTTTCATAATGTTTATGTAAGTATTTTTCTACATCTATTGAAACAGCTTCAGATATCGTTGAGGCTTCAGTACTAAAAGTATGTCTAGTAGCCGAAGTGCTTGCTTCCCATAAAATTTTATAAGTTGTAGTATAAGCAAAATACCAGTCAGCAAACCTATCAATGCGATCACTCATAGTATCAAATACTGTGGTCAATCTAGTATTTAACAGTTGTTTCATCTGTTTATGCAATCGGCTCTTAGCAATTTCTAAATTGGCAACTTGTTGATTAACAAATATAGAATATTCTTTAGCATCTGCTATTACTCGTACCTTCTTGCCATTTTTATTTTCATAAACTAATGTAATTTGGGGAGTAACTTGAGAATGGACTCCAGTTTTTATTATTGAGCCATCCGAATGTACAACTTTATTATAATCTAGCAACTCTGTTAAACTATCATACCATTGCCTACCAAACATTGAGATAACAAATAGTAAAATTATAATAGCTGCCGTCCACATAAAAGAGGAAAATGCTCGTATCAAACAGCCACCATGCTCTTTAGATATTTTAGAATTAGGTTTCATAAAAAATCCTTTAGTTATAAATATTGTGCATATTAAATAAGGGTAGATAGCTTATTTTTCTAGTTTTTATTTGATAATAATATCATTTCAAATGTTAACTAATATATTGATATAGTAACATTCTTACAAAAATATAGAAAGGGATGTAATGAACGAAGGGAATTGCATCAATTGTGTAGCAACATGATTGATGCAGTTAGTTTCCTCACCACATCATGGATTGATTTAGTGTATGACGTTTCGCTTATACAACTTACGAGTTGGAAGCATCTTTTTTAAATCATCTTTGAAACTGGTTTTGTATTCAAGGTTATGAAGGATGGCAATATTTCTTTAACTAAATCACCAACATTTGAACCCAAATTATCAATTATATTTTCTAAATCATTTTCAAATAACTGTTCCTGTTTTAATGCTCTTTTTATGTTTTCTTCAGTTACTATATTTGGGTTTAAATTAGATTTGTTATATCCACCCAATTCGTCTGAGAGTTGTTTTTCTAAAAATCTTTTACTGTTGTTTATTTTTATATTTTGAAATAAATCATTTTCATTATAGTTTTGAATATTAACTACATGAAGCAATAACCAAAATTCAAATGCTGGATTTGTCAATGCAATATTATAATATTTTTCTTTACATTCAGGTAATATATCAAGTATTGCTTGTTTCCTGTCTTGTGTTTTTTCTCGATCTAAAACAAGCCACATTTGGTCATGACCTTTTTTACAATCATATTTCTCTTCAATAAAACCTTGTAAATCAGATAAAACATATTTGGGAGCACTTTTGGTATCTCTTGGTACTATCTTTATTTCAAGTAAGGCGGACATATGATCAGAAAATTTATCTTTTATAATTTTAAAATATTGAGGTTCTGTGTTTTTTCCTTCACAAGAAATGATGATTGCTCTTTCAGGTATTTGTTCCTTTTCGGTATAATCAGGTTGTTCAAAAGACCTATCTTTAAAACCCATTTAATTATCTCCATCCATTTCATCAAAAACATTAAAACTCTTAAATATTGGCAATGCTCCATACCTTCCTAATAGATAAGCTTTTTCTAATTTAGAATCATACATGTCTGTAAATTTATTTAAAGAGAAAATATTTGAACCTCCATCATCGTTCTTATCTAAAAACCAAATTTCATCTCTTCTAAGTAAATCTAAATTTAATAATGTAGATTCATGAGTAGTAACTATTAATTGGGTTTTTAAGTTATTTAATTGATAAAATAATTCAAAGAATTTTTCTGTTAATTTAGGATGCAAACTTCTATCAAATTCATCTATAATAATTGTATAATCTTGTGAAAAATTTCCAATCAATGGAATTAAATCAAATAGTCGTCTTGTTCCATCTGACTCATTTTCTAGTTCAAATATATCCTTAAATTTTTGGCTATGTATTAAACCTAATTTCTGAACTTTTAAATCATTATTTTCATCTTTGTATATTGTAAATACATTATTGGGAGTGTTTATTACAGAATATTGAAATTCTTCATTTGGTAAAGAATTTTCTTCTATGGCTTTTTTCATTGTCTCTGGAATATTTTTTAAACCTATTTCAAAATCTTCTTCAATAGATTTAATATCTATTATCCCAGTATCAAATTCATTAAGGTATTTTTTAAATAATTTAGATAAGTCTTCATCTTCACCAATAAACTGTTTTTTACTAAATTTTGTACTAGGAAATAATATTATTAGTTTTTCCTCAAACCAATTATAAATATCATTGATTATTTTCACTTCCTCAATATCTAAATCCTTACTTGCAATTTCTGATAGAAATAATTGGTTATTTTGATTCTTCATATCTTCTTTATATATTTCAAATCTATCTTTAATATTTTGATTTAGTAAAGGTTTACCTAATGATATATCATTATTTTTTCGCTCAAATATCATTATTGGTTTTTCTTTCCCAATTTCATATAACCATTCTTCCAAGACTTGTTTAGTATTTAATACGGAACTAAAACCATATGAAAAAAATTGTTTGTTAAGTTCTAATTCAAATTCAAACTCAGTGGGTTCTTTTAAGCTATTATTATCAAGCCTAAAATACTTTTTATAAGTTTCAACATTATTTAAGCCTTTTAAAATTATTTCTTCACCATACTTAATTGCTTTAATTAAATTAGATTTACCAGAGGCATTAGCTCCATACATTACCGCACTTTTTAATATTTTTACTTTTTCAAAATCGACAAGGTGTCCAGAATGTCCTTCTGTTGTTCCGGCTGTTAAATCTAAGCTATTTTCTTTTTGAAACGATAAAAAATTATTTACTGTAAATTTTTTTAACATAATATTTAGTACGCTATTAATTAAGAACCAGAGTTTTTAGTATGAATTTTATTGACAAACTAACTTTCAGTGTATCATTAATCTTTTAGAAAAATGTTTTTTTATTTACATTATTCTTAAATTATTATAACCATACAACTTTATATTTTTGATTATTTTTAAGAGCTTCTTCTGAAGGCATATCTGCTGGAACTCCAATTAACAAAATAATATAACCATATTTTTTACCTTCAGATTTATCCATCGCACGACCAACCGATTGCATCACATCATGAATGGATTTGGTATATGGCGCTTGCTTACGAGTTAAATTTTATTAACTTTACTCTGAACTATCAAATTTTATAATAAACAGATAGCACAAATTAAATAATTACTCTTGCAAAATGTATATGAAGTTTTGCCAGACAACCTCTTAATCATGTATAATTTAAAAATGCGAATATTTAAAATATCAATAATCATAGCTATTCTTTCCAATTTGTCCTATGTGAATGCTGATACAGAATGTTATATTTCTGCAGAATTACCCATATCTGGTTTAAATTGTTGGTTTAAATCTGATATCGAAAGACTGGTTGATGATTTAGAAAAACAATATATAACTACAGAAGCAGAACTGTATTTTGGCAAAATAATAAATAACTTACTGCAAACAAATTCTGAGCTACAACCGGAATTTAAAATTATGCTTAAATCTTTATTTGAAACCAAAATTATTTTTTTATTCAAGGATATTGATAAAATTATTAATTCAATTGCATTGGATAAGCCACTAAAAACAATTATAGAAAATAGCTTAATTAAAATTGATCAGATAATTTTATATGCTTTGCAACAACATTCTAAACAACAGCTAAACAAATATTTTGATGTGCAAATCACTAATATACATAAAAAATTCCGACAAAATATCAGCCGTTTTTTAGACGAATCCAAATATTTTAGTGAACGCATGAACTGTACGGTAGAAACTACAGTTGCTTCAATTAGTCAAAATAAACAATTAATAAATAAAGGTTTTTCTGCTAAAATGGCCCCATTTTCTTTAGAAATTACTTCGATGGCTACTGGAGGGCCGCTTATCCCTATTCCAATGGTATCTGCAACTGGCAACGTTGTAATTGAATCTAAAAAAAATGAAAATGCTACTAATTTTGATTCAATAGCAGAACCTATGTTTTGTTATCAGCAACTTGGTCTAGAAGCACCGCCAGAAACATGGGAACATTCTACTATTTATGATTTAAAAAAATGTAAGATTTTGAATAGCCTAACCCCTAAAACTCCTATTAAACGTATTCTAAATGTATATATTGATTTAAAAGCTTGGGCTGCTAAAATGGCTTGTATTCAACATGGGGCTGGTTACCATGCAACTCAGCATTATATATGGGATTGGTTAGAATTTGGTTATTTATATAATCTTTGGTATATTCAAATATAATTGTTTAACTTAAGGAATTTATATGTTAAGAACTTCATTATGGTTTATTTTAATATTGACAACGCTATCAGCAACTGCTGAACAATGTGCACCTTTTGATTGCTACCAAGAAGCTCTTGACCAGCTTAAATATGCACGAGAATTAATAGAAACTCAACATGCTGAAAATAAAAAATTACTTACCGAAATAAAACAACTTACTGAAACTAACAATAAATTAATTTCTCAAAATCAAAAAATTATATCTTCACTGCAACAAAAAACTGAAATTATCAATAAAGAAACCTCAAATGAATTGAGTGTAAAAGGCATAATTAGTGCTGATACTTTCAAAAGTGGAATTAAATCGTTTTCTCCATACAATACCGTTGAACCAGATTCTGCGGATAAAGACTTTTATGCAGATAAAACTTGTGTGTTTGGAACTATTACATCTGCTTTGATAAATAATAAAAATGGTTCAAATTTGCAAGCAGCTATTTGTACTTGTCTTAAGTCCAAACGAGGTAGAGGTTGGTTTTGTTTAAACTAATCTATAACTAGTGCCTAGGCTCTGCCATTTAATTACTTAAAGTCAGGCAGTCAGGTAGGATGTGCAAAGCCCCATAGACATCAACTTAAGGAATACAGTTGTCCATTAGGTCAACTGTATTGAGTTTTCTTTTTCGTTTATTGAGGGAACAAGAAAACCGATGTAAAATATCTTTTA
>DAOUSL010000393.1 GCA_030627235.1 Thioploca sp. | reverse complement strand
GCTTAGTGATAATTATGAGTTTAGCTGTGTTTTAAATATAAGGAAAATAAAGTGAAAAAAATAATATTAATTCTTTCTCTATTTCTAAGTGCTTGCGCTATGAAAACTATGCCAGTAATAAAAACACCTATTGCAATTGATACGGCTACATTTGTTGTTTACCTACCAATGAAATATTTTTATTCTTTTGATATTTACTTAGATGACAAGGTAATAGGAGTGACTGGGAAAAGTATTAGGGTGGAGGTTCGTGCTGGAAAGCATATAGTATATGCTAAACCAAGGGGGCTAAATGATATTGCTATAAATAGACGAACAGAGCTAACTTTTGAGAATGGAAAGACAACTTTTGCGGCTGTACGAGTTATGCCTATTCCATTTGCTTCGACTTCTATAGTGGAAGAAACAGGCGCGGCGGATATGCAAGTAGTAGATTAGTTTTGTAAGTCTTAGTCTAATTGCTTTACTTATTGATAGCATTTTTTATAGATTTATCTTGAAAAATATTTTCTATATCTTGTTTATATACAATATTAAAACAATCAAATGCAGTGAGGTTATTACATTGGTGTGGGTGTTGAATATGCTCACCAGAAAATATTTTATGTTCAAGAATATGTCCTGAACCATCAGAAATAAATACATCATAGTTGTAAAGATACTTATAACTAAAACCTCCCAAATCCCATTTCGATTGATATAGCATCATTACTATGGACTTATCATCAGATTTGTTTTTTATTTTATTTAGCGTATCTTCAAGTGACGCGCCTTTTTCTACTTTAACAATATTAATTGCTACTCCAGAATTATTAAACCCTTCTTTGATTATATTGGAAAGGTAGTCGACAAACCTATCACTTTCTTTTGGAGTGTTTAGCGGAAATGGAATTCCAAAAGGGAGGCGTCCTAGAATTTCAAATTTTTCTGATTTGTTACCAGACAATACATATGGCCTTTTTTCTATCACAGAAAGATTTAGATTTTTGTTAGTTAGTTGATAGAATTTGGGTGTAATTTGTTCTTTAGTTGCTGGTGTTGCGCAACCAATTAGACTTATTACTATCAAGGGTATAAAAAGGCGAATAGCAATTTTCATATGATTTTTTTCATTGTATTTATTTCTGAAGGTTAGTTATTTAAGCATAGTTTTAATAGTTAGGTGATATTAAAATACTAGGGTAAGAGCACTTAATTATTTTCCAATAAAGATCATTTGTTGCCCTGAGTTTCACTGCTAATGCCGACTTATTGAGCTTTAGTAGCTAAACCCCCAGCCCGATCCCCTTAACTGGAGGTCGGGCTTTTTTATGCCCACGCCAAACCACCCATCTTATAAGAAAAGGTTCATCCCGAGCCTTTCTTATAGGAGATCATCATGCTGTCAAAAGCAGTTCAATTGGCACT
>DAOUSL010000065.1 GCA_030627235.1 Thioploca sp. | reverse complement strand
TTGAGAATGATGTATATGAACCATGTTTATAATCTTTCATTACAATATGATAACATCTTTGCTAAAGCTGCCACCTAAAGGTGGGGGGGTTGACCCTCACAAAAGGAGACAATAAATCAAAACTCTAATTAGAAGATGTAGTGTTACTAACCCTTTATTACGTTCTATCCAATTTTTAAAATTTTAGCTAAAGTTGAAACTCTTCCTAACCGTAGAAACTTACTGGAAAATTCACCTGAAACATTAATTATAGACGTGACAAAACAACCTATAGCACTCTCTGTAAAAGGTTAAAAATCATACAATTAAAGCTCAAATACTTGCATGTCTTAATACATTCAGACTCTGAACTTCTTGCGAATTCAGGATATCAAGGAATAACAAATATCATAAAATTATTGCATCTTATATATTGGAATAGTTTTTGTATAGTATAATTGAATTATTAAATTGTTTTTATAGGATATATTATGTTTACTAATAATCTTTTTTGGTTTAAATATTTAGTTTTTATATTATGGTTTATAGTTGCTAAGTCTATATTTGCGGCAACTTGTGATTATACTGGCCCTCCTATCCACGATTTTCAATGCCCAACTAACTTATCAATCCGTAATGCAACACAAATTGGATGTGATACAGCATGTAATATTCCAACATCCGATTCTACTACTACTTCTACTCAATTATCCAATACTATGGATCTAACTATTAGTTTCAAAGGTTTTGGTAAAGGAACTGTTTTTCTTCAGGAAGAAGGTTCAAGCAGTAAAAAAAGTTGTAGTAGCAAGGATAAAGAGTGTAAATTCATTATAGATACAGCAACTTTTGTTAATTTAACTACATCTGTAGATTCTGATTCTGAATTCATATCTTTTGGTGGACATTCTGATTGTATAGATGCAAGTGTATTTATGGTGAAAAATTTGACCTGTTCTGCTACTTTTAATGCTGAACAAGTTATTATCTTTAACCCAATCCCAATCACAGATGTGTTTTTGGACAATACTATTGCTTTAATAGCCACTAGTAGTGGTACTGCTAAAAGACCAATTATTTTTTCTACTTCTACTCCAAATATTTGTACTATAAATTTCTATAAAGATAGTAATAATTATAAAGCCTCTTTTAATAATATTGGTATTTGTACAATTGCTGCTAATCAAGAAGCTTATTTTGGATATAATGTGGCTAAAGAAGTTAAGCAAAATATTGATATTAATGAATTAAAAAATACAATTACTGATACAACTGATACAACTGATACAACTGATACAACCGATACAACCGATACAACCGATACAACCGATACAACCAATACAACTGATACAACTGATACAAATGATATAGCTGATTCAACTATACAAACTCCTAATGAGATTTCTTCTATAATTGCTTTTAGTGATTCAAATTATGTGGTGGCTGAAAATTCTGGAGAAATTAAAATTAATTTAGCCCGTTTTGGCACTAATGGCAAAATTAGTGTTAATTTGGTTAGTTTGGAAGAAGGAAGTGAACGTTATGAATCAATTGATAAAAAAATGATATGGGAAGATGGTGTAAATGAAAATATCCCTGTTTCAATTATAATCAACAATAATGATATAGTCGATGGTAATAAGGAAATAACTTTAAGTTTGCTTAATCCTGAGAATGCCTACATATGGCCTTATAATACCACGATATTGACTATTATTGATGATGATGAAATTAATAATCCAGATGACAGTGTGGAAATCCCCCCTACTTTTCCAAATGTAGAAATACCTTCTAATTCCAACAATTATATATTATCACCAACCTCAAATTGTAGTTCAAGTACCACTTGTAATGGTAATGGCAAAACTATTACTGACTTGAAGATAATGGAAATAGGAAAAAAACAGCAACTATCTAATATTTTAGTAGATTTTTGGATTAAAAATAGAGGAGTTGTATCTAATTCTACTATTTTAGAAAATGGAAGTCTTAGCGGTGGTAAAGTAACTGGTAAAATTAACAACTTTGGAGTTATAAAAAATATTAATTTTGTTGGTTCTGTGCTAAGTGGAACAGATGGTAATAATATTATTGGTACTCTTAGAGATAAAATTTATAATAACAGTAAAGTTGGTGGTTGTATTGAGAACATGATGTTAGCTGAAAATTCTTCTATTATTGGTGGCTGTGTGGCAGGAATAATTATTTGTGAATCAGTAGAAACTTCTGTTTTGGAAAATTTAATTGTTAAGAATAATACTGAACTAAAAGATTGTAAAATTGGTAATAATGTTATTTTTGAAAATAATAAAGACAATCCAATTTATAAACCATCTTATATTAATTTACCTGCTTCTCAAGAGATTATTTTTGGTATTATGAAGCCTGAAGACATTGCAGCAATTCCACCAAAAGCTTTTGCAACTTTTGACGCAGAACAAATTGCAGAAATTACCAATTATGCTATTAAAGGTTTGTTAAAGGAACAATTTGAACAAATACCTGATGAGGCTTGGAGTGGTTTAACTAGCGAGAATATGGGTAGTTTACCTATTAATGTAATTAACCAATTTACTCCGGCTAAAATTAATCATCTCAATGCTGAACAATTTCAATTACTACCTAGTCGTGATGTCTCAAAATGGATAGTCAACTTTGATTTTGAAAAAGTGAAACCAGACGATATACAACAATTAATCCCATACGGTTGGGCTCTTGACTTAAAAACTGGAGCTTTAACTGCACCTATAGGTTCTGAATTGACGTTAAAAATATTACCTATATTGAAATATTCTCAAGTAAAATTACCTAGAGTACTTAATCTGAAAAATGGTCTAGGAATCGGTGGAATCGGTGGAATTGGTACGCCTTTAGAGAAAGGTATAATTGCACCATTATCTCTGGAAGATGAAGACCTCACTGAATTTGTGTTATCCCAAGATGAAAATGGTATCTTACTAGTTGAAGGCATTGGTAATTCAACAGGAAAAAACTACTCTTTTATTCCCGATGCGGATAATGTGATTCAAGTTGATACTGATAAAATTCCAATTGGCCTAACAGTTGGTCTCGGCGGATTTTATACCATTACCACACCAGAAGGTCAGCAATATAAAGTAGTTCCTGCTCCTAAAAATCCAATATTATTAGCAGAAACATCTGGTAGTAAAATCGTAATTGGTAAACGAGGGGATGTTATGATGGAACGATCTAATAAAACTAGAAGTAGTGATGTTTATGAAATGTTAATGTTTGACCCATTTTTAGAACTAGATATTTCTGATTTATGTGTAGAAATCTTTCCCTGGGAATTTGAATGTGATGATACTGATTTACGTAGAAATTCTCGAGCCAAAACTAGGAAAATTCAGTATCTAGATGGAACAGCTCAAACTGTTAGACCAACTGTGTTATCTCCAGATGTATTCATTGAAGAAGCTTTCAAATTTGATGGAGTTGAACAGATAGTATTTAACGCTGATGGAACTTTTTCTCTATTCTATCAAGGTAAACCATATTATATTATTCCTAATTTTACTGTACAAAATCAACGAACTTCTGAGAATGTTGAACCAAGTATAGTTCCAAATAATGATGGTAGTATCACTTATAGTATTGCGATTGAAGTTGAAACTAATACTCGTAGCAGTTATGCTTATGAAATATTATCTTTTGACCCATTTTTAGAAGCAGCTCCAGATGATTTATGTGTAGAAATCTTTCCTGGAGAATTTGAATGTGATTTTTAGTATAAATTTATAGCAGTTCTAAAACAAAGTAGTTATAACCAATTAAAACCATAATTAATTTTTATAAACTTTATTACTCACTTTACTTATGGTATTAAATAAATTTTCAGGAGTTAGCCAAAATTGAACACCCGTCAACTGCATAGTATAATTGTCAAACCAATCGGTTCATTTTGTAATTTACGTTGTGAATATTGTTTTTATCTGGATAAACACAATTTATATGATGGCCAACCTTCGACTCATAAAATGAGTGATGCCACTTTAGAAAAAATGATCCAAGGTATGTTTACTTGCTCGGATTTTCCTACATTTACTTGGTAAGGTGGTGAACCAACAGTATTAGGCTTAGAGTTTTTCCAAAAAGTAGTCGCTATCCAAAAATCATATGGTAAAAAATATTCCAACGCTTTACAAACTCATGGTATGTTATTAGATGAAGCTTGGGCAGATTTTTTGCTTCAGGAAAATTTTTTAGTCGGAATTTCATTAGATGGCCCAGAAGAAATCCATGATCGTTATCGTAAGGATGCTCAAGGTAGAGGAACTTTCCAACAAGTATTCGCTAATGCAAAAATGTTGTTAGAACATAATGTACCAGTTAATATTCTATCTACAGTAAATGATTATTCTGTAAAATATCCGCTTAAAATTTATAAATTCTTAGTGGAAAATGGATTTAATTTTATGCAATTTAGCCCAGTGGTAGAAATTAATCCAAATAATCCTGATATTGCAGCACCTTATTCAGTAAATGCTAAAGATTATGGTAATTTTCTGAACAAATTATTTAAAATATGGCTAAAAGATTTTGATTTTGATAAACTCCAGCAAAAAACCTCGATTCGTTTCTTTGATTCTTTGATTAAAATATATATTGGTATGATGCCAGACCATTGTGCTTTGCATAAAAACTGTAATGATTACCTAGTAGTTGAACATAATGGTGATTTATTTTCTTGCGATTTTTTAGTGGCAGAAGAGACTAAGCTTGGAAATTTGCATAACATATCATTAGCTGATGCTTTTAATTCTGAGGCTCATACCGCATTTGGCCAACGTAAAGCTGATTTTGGAACTGAATGCCAGCAATGCCAATGGTTGCATTTATGTTATGGAGGCTGTATAAAAGATCGTCTCCATGATCCAAGAGACAAAGGACATAATCATTTTTGCCAATCATATAAAGTGTTTTTTAAACAAGCAGATAAGCACCTTAAGAAGTTTGCAATGTTGTATCAGCAAAATTATAAATAATCTTTATTTAACCTTAGTTCGATATAAAAAACCTGTAAAAAATCCTGGCGTTATAAAAAATAATGAGTCCCCCTGTATCATCAATAACCAAATGTAACTTGAACCCATAAAAAATTTATCACGTTCTGCCTTACCATTGATAGGTTAAACTATAAAAAATTATCCTTTAATCCGTTAAATCTTATTCAAAACACTTTTAACGAGGAAATAACTATGGAAAATTTTGTTAGACAAAGACGTAATATTATTTTAATAAGTATTGTACTTATACTATTTGATTTTGCAGATATACAAATTGGTAAAGTAAGTATTTTAGGTACTAACCTAATTATTGGAAATCCAGATATTATTCATTATTTTATGTGGATAATGTGGACTTATTTTCTTATTCGTTATTATCAATATTTTGTTCAAGAAGAAAATAAGCAAATAAAAGATACTTTTAATGACAAATTTAAAGAATTTACTTCTTCAAAAACCTGTAATTATTTTAAAGAAAAACATAATATAGAAGATAATAGGTACAAAGAATGTAAATTGGAAAAAATAGGTTTTCTTTCATGGAATTATGTATATTGCATATATAACCCTGTTGTAGGTAATGAAGAGAAAATACGAGAAATTTGTCCAATACATATTGTTGTTTTTTCATTTGTTTATTCTATATTTTGTGTTACTGTGAATACATCAAAAGTTACCGAATATATATTTCCATTCTTGCTCGCTTTTTCTGTACCAATTGTAAAAATTATCTTTTAGGTTGTGACAAATTTTATTAGAGGAAATTAGATGTTAGATGAAATTTTAAATTCGCCATTATTTAATGAAAATGTTTTATCTAAAATTGACGAATTACACAAATTTATACTTGCAGAAGGTATTTGGCAACATAAATTATTAAAGACCTCTCCTTTTGCAATAAAAATGCAGGGATATGGAATTTCAACATTTCATACAGGTGAAGATTTATGTCTTTTTGCAAAAAATGGAATTATAAAAGCTGATGGAATATGGCTATCTTTAGATTCAGACCAACAATATGATTATTTATTACCAATTAAACAATATAATGGTCATAAAGCCTATTTATTTAAGAACATAAAAGATACTTCAAAAATTGATTTAACATATTTATATTTACTTGATGAAAAGAACAAACAACCAATAACTTGTTACTTTCACCCCTATAGAATTTATGGTGTTAATCATTTGTTTAATTTAGCAAAAAGAAATATTGCTTCTGAACAACCATTTCTAGATATCGATTACTTAAAACATCTTAACAAAATAGATGCTGAAGAAATTGAATCTTATTTAAAAAGTGATAATATTTGGAAAGACATTCGATTTTATAATACATTAATTGATTTATGTATTCTTTCTGAAGTTGCTTTCCATTCATATATTTTTCAAACAATCTTACATCCAAAATCACGAACTTACGAAGATATATTAGAGCTTAGAAATGAACTTAGACTATCTTTAAAGGATGTCTATGAATTTATTGGACTTGATACTATAGAATTGCTCCGTGATTGGTTTGTTAGAGAAATAGAAGATGAAGACCCTAATATTACTGTTCATGCTTTATTAAGAATGATGAAACCAGAGGAACGGTTACGTTTAAAAGGAAAATTAGGTTTATCTATGCTTTTTGTAGAAATGTCAGAAGTTTTACGAAGAGCAGCAGAATTCTATTTTGAAACAGAGCTATGTGAAGAAAATAAAGTTCGAGGTGAATGGTATTTTGATGACTTTATGAAAGAACAATTTGGAACTACACGTATTTTAGATGAACCTATTGCAAAAACTGAATTTATTAGACTTCTTGGTTTGGATTATACTTTACGAGCTAAAATTTATGTAGAAGGTGATACTGAATATGGATTTTTAAAAGAAATTTTTGCAGATATACATGCAATTCAGATTATAGATTTAAATGGTATATTCATTGAAAAAAATATAATTGCTTTTCGAGAAAATTTAAGAGAAGATAAAAGATTACACTTGTTTAGTTTTATTTTTTTAGATAAGGACAGACAGGACAATGTTAGAGTTGTAAAAAAAGCAATATCAGATAATGACTTTTTTGGAATGTTTTTTATAAGTGACCCAGATTTTGAATATGGAAATTTTTCTGTAGGTGAATTATATACGGCATTTTGTAATTATAATAATATTGAAGAAAATCCAGAGTTTAAGATTAAGGTTGGCAGTATTAAATCAGGTAGTGACTTTTTTTATATAATAAATGAATTCCATGATCCAATATTTGGTATTCGTTTAGTAAGTGATAAAGATTTTTATTCTGGAAATTTTTCCCCAATTGATTTATACACAGCATTTTGTAACCATCATAATATTAAAGAAAATCCAAAATTTAAGACAGATGATGTTAAATCTGGTAAAGACTTTTTAAATGTAGTACGTGAATTACATCCAAACCAAAAGTTTACGTCAAAAACATTTTGTAAATCAGAAAAATGGGGAGAAGCATTAGCTAAGTTTGCCTATAAATCCGATAAAAATCGTCCATTACTAAAATTTGTTAGACAAATAATGACTTCTTTGGATTGTGGATATGAATGGCATAAACAAATATACAAAGTTGATTGTGATAGTGGTTTACTTGTTAAGAAATAACTTCAAGTAAGGCTAATCTGGTATTCCATTTACAGCACTTAATTAACCTTAGAAAGATTTTAAAGATTCAATCAGGTTTTATCCTTTAATCCGTTAAATCTTATTCAAAACAATTTAAATAAGTAACAAATTTATGACTTACAAACAAATAATCATAATATCCCTAATATTTATTTCCCTCACAACTTTAGCAACAGAAGAAAAACCCTGGTGGCAAGAACGCCAAACCAGAGATGACATCTATTATCCTCACGACAAACACGAATCAACCATGCAGGAAAAAGGTGATTCTTGTTTACTCTGTCATAGTTTCGCCAAAACAACTATACGCAATCCAAAAATACTCAATAAAATTAATGTGATTGCAAACGAAGCTTTAGCCCCAATTTGTCATGAATGCCATAAAACTAATATAGAAGCTCCTTGGGACTGTAAAATCTGCCATCCTAATCCAGCTACTATTTGGCCACAAAATCATCAATTTGATTATACTAATAACCATGCTAATGATGGAAGAGATGAAGCAGCTTGTCAAGAATGTCATATTAAATTAAGTTTTTGTACTGATTGTCATTTTAAACGTAATAATGCTTCCCAAGTTCATCCTTTAGGCTATCGTAGTTGGCATGGTTTAGAAGCACGCAGTTCTGCCATAAACTGTGGCCGTTGCCATAATGGTATGTACTGTCAACGCTGTCATCGAGGCCAAGGTAGGTAACTAGTATTTTTTGGAATCCAAACCTTTTAGATTTGGATTTTAGATTCAGTAATATGCTCAAATCTGAAGGTTTGAACTCCAATATTAAATAATTATATGAAAAAATTAATCTTTCTCATAATCATACTGCTAATCGGTTGTAATAGTGATGACAGCCAAGAAGCTGTTTCCAACAATTTAATTGTTACCAGCTCTCATGGAATTGATGGAGCAGCTTACGGTTTAGCAGACTGTGATGCTTGTCATGCCATTAACATAATTCACAAAGGTTTAAATATACGTGATATTGTTATAAACAAAGGTTTTGAAACTTGTACGGGCTGTCATGGGGATAATGGTACTGATGAACCACGACCTTGTATAATTTGTCATAATTCCAATGATTTACCACTTAAACCGCAACAATCTGGTCATTTTAGCCATAATTTTAATACTAATGAAAGCGATAAAAACTGTGTAAGCTGTCATTATAGTTCAGATATGAATGGTAATTTTATGCCAAATATTGATTTAACTAGCTTTCCAAATATAAGTGAACAGCAACAAGATTATAATAATATTAGTGAATTTTGTTTAAGCTGTCATAACCGTGATAATCCTCAAACTGGTTTTGAAATTAGCAATCAAGACTATAATCATCCCTTAATTGCCATGCAAGATAATTACAATTTTGTGGATAAACATGGTTGGATAGATGGCACTGGTAGCCGTACTTATAATGGTTTACGTCCCAATTATCAATATTTTTCCTTAGTTGAATGTACTGATTGCCATACTATGCATGGTACTAATAATGAGAGTTTAATTATTGATTATGCTAGTAAAGGTGCTTCTAAACTGTCTTCTGAGTTAGAAAATTATCCAGTGACTATAACAGATGGTAATTCCGCCCAATTATGTGTGTTATGCCATCAAATGAAAGATATTATTGAGCAAGGTGCTGAAAATACTGGCAATGGTTTAACTGGGGTTCATGAGATTTCAGGAAATTGTAGTACCTGTCATTCTCATGGAGAAACAGTGCAAGCTGGTTTGTAAATTTAAATTTTACCTAAAGAAGAATGCAAGAATTTTTAAGATAGACCCATACCTCGTAGGTTTTATCTTAACTTAATGGTGACTATTATGAATAAAACTATACTGTGGATTTTCGTTCTTATTATCATTCCTATTTCTGTGAATGTAATATCTGATCTGATTTCTGAGCATTTGCTCAATGAAGATTCTGAGATAAAAGTTGATGAAGTGCCAGAAATTGTTAATAAAAACACTATTTCAGTTGATTTTTGGTTAAATGAAAAGGGTAAAATGGATTTTCAGAATAATCAAGCTGTGGTTGTGCATTATAAAATTAAAGCGGATAATGAACAATCATTATTTTTTAGTTTATTTAGTCGTGCTTCAAGTGATGGGGCTTGGTCGCCCTTGCTGGAAAATCAGTTAGTTAAGGTAGGTGAATTATATTCTTTTTCAGTGGTTAAGGTTAAATCTTCGCAGTTTGTTACGCAGGGCTTTGAGTTGCATTTGCAGGCGGGAACGGAGTACTTTTTAGCGGTTGTGAGTGCTGAACCAAATGGTAATTCGGAATTGGCTCGTAAAGAGTTGATAGTTGAGGTAGAATGAAATTTCGTAAAACAAGGTAACTCCAAAAAATTAAAATACCCATATACCGAATTGGGCAACCATAAAGGATTGCCCATACCATAAATATTCATACGTAGGGGCAATCCCTTGTGGTTGCCCTTGAGTATATTATTTTTTGGGAGTTACCAAACTAATTCCAAGGAGAATTAAAAAATGTTAAAATCTATTATTTACAGTCTATTAACTATTTCAATCGCTGTTAGTTTAGTAGTATTTTTTTATACTTTTCTGGAAGATAAAATCTCCATCCAACTCGAAGATTCCTATTCTGTAATGTCAGTAGCCTTTTCCCCTGATGGGCGGCTGGCTTTGTCGGGAAGTTGGGATACGCTGAAACTGTGGGAAGTCAATAGCGGGCGTGAGATTCGCTCTTTTAATGTACATTCAGATGATGTACATTCAGTAGCTTTTTCCCCCAATGGACGGCTGGTTTTGTCGGGTTCTGTTGATTACACGCTGAAACTGTGGGAAGTCAATAGCGGGCGTGAGATTCGCTCTTTTAACGGACATTCCTCTGATGTATATTCAGTAGCCTTTTCCCCCGATGGGAGGCTGGCTTTGTCGGGTTCTGGTGATAACACGCTGAAACTGTGGGAAGTCAATAGCGGACGTGAGATTCACTCTTTTAACGGACATTCTCGTTATGTAAAATCAGTAGCCTTTTCCCCCGATGGACGGCTGGCTTTGTCGGGTTCTGGTGATAACACGCTGAAACTGTGGGAAGTCAATAACGGGCGTGATATCCGCTCTTTTAACGGACATTCTGATTCTGTTATGTCAGTAGCCTTTTCCCCCGATGGACGGCTGGCTTTGTCAGGAAGTTGGGATAATACGCTGAAACTGTGGGAAGTCAAGAGCGGGCGTGAGATTCACTCTTTTAACGGACATTCCAAAGATGTTGAGTCAGTAGCTTTTTCCCCCGATGGGCAGCTAGCTTTGTCGGGTTCTTCTGATAACACGCTGAAACTGTGGGAAGTCAAGAGCGGGAGTGAGATTCGCTCTTTTAACGGACATTCCGATTCTGTATATTCAGTAGCCTTTTCCCCCGATGGGCGGCTGGCTTTGTCGGGTTCGATGGATGGCAGTAGTCGGTTGTGGAATGTACAAACTGGGGAAGAAGTGGCGCAGATGGTGAGTTTTAAAGACGGTGAATGGGCAACGGTAACGGGGCAAGGTTATTATGTAGCTTCTGCAAAGGGTGAACAATATATTAATGTCATTTCTGGTAATCAAACAAAAAGCATTCAAGACTATCCACAATATCAAAAATTTTATCATCGTCCGGATATTGTCCAGTTAGCTCTGCAACTTGAAGATATAGAACAAATGATTGCCCAAGCGAATCAAATCGAAGTTGTTACAGTAACCCCTGAGCCGTCTTCACAAAGGATACCACTCACACACCGTTTTGCTCTCATAATTGGCAATTCCAAATACCAATACTATTCCAAATTAGACAATGCGGTCAATGATGCTAAACGTTTAGCCCAAGTATTGAAGAAACTTGGTTTTAAAGTGACTTTAGCCACTAATTTGAAACTAAGTAAAATGAAAGCCGAATTCAGAAAATTCCGCAAGCAACTTCGTAAGCATAAACAATCGGTTGGACTGTTCTACTTCGCTGGACATGGCACCAGAGGTGGCGATTTTAATTACTTGTTACCCATTGGCACTAATAGCGATTTAATGCAAGAATGGGGACAATCTATTCACGTTAGCAAAATTGCTGAATGGAAGCGAGAATTAGAAACCACTGCCATGAAAACCTCGTACATCTCCGATATGATGAAAGCTGCGGGCAATCAAGTCAATTTAATTTTTTTAGATGCCTGCCGCACCATGCCGTTCACTAACATACGTGGATTACGCTCTGGACAAATGGCTTTGCCCCAAGGACTGAATGTCAAACAAGCTAATTCTGGCTCCCTCATTGCCTACGCTGCCAGTTCTGGACAAGCCGCAGCCGATGGTACCGGCAACAATAGCCCTTATATCGAACATTTGGTTAAATGGATGCAAGAGCCGAATATGCGTCTGATTGATATACTCAGAAAAGTACGCAAAGGCGTTGAAACAGAGACCAAAGGCAAACAAAAGCCCGATTACGATGATGAATTGGATGAACCGTTTTATTTTATTAAGGAGCAATCCCAAATTTAATATATACTTTAAGACCTGCCAGGTTTTTGAAACCTGGCAGGTCTGTTTAGATATTTTATTTTGCAACCGACTAAAGGAGTAATCACCATGAAAATTTTCATATTCTTATTTTTTATCCCAATAATTGCTTTAGCAACTCCATGCGAACAAGCAGACGAATACGTTATTGAAGCTTATCATTACCCCCAACAAATGTTATTGGAGAAAGCATTGGATTTATGCCCAACTCATCCAACTGCTAACAATAATCTCGCTGTTATCTTAGAAGGGCAACAAAAATATGCACAAGCCTTAAAATATTACCAACGAGCGATAAAAGCGAATCACAAAGCGGCATGGCTAGGCGTTGGCAGTATTTATTATCAGCAAAAACAATTTCCATTAAGCTTGGAAGCCTATTTGCAGGTTTGTAATGAACATCCCATAGCACGTAAACGGGTAACTGAATTATTGCAAGACAATCGCTATAAAACTGCTGATGAAGAAGTCATACTCAATCAACCCAGTTTGCAATTGCTTTACGACTCAGACCGCTTACAAACCCTTTATAAACAAGCGACCTCGTGTCGTCAAAACTTTCGCTCAATTTCCACCAACAAAGAAAAACTGCGTGTAATACAAGTTCCCTTTGCTAACTTTCAAAACCTTCATTTTCAAACAGGAGAACACGACCTTAGTTTAATTAGTGATACTCAACTCAATGAAATTGCCAAAGCTTTAGCAAATATTCCCAAAAAAGCTATTAACATAAAAGGACATGCTGATACACAAACTTTTGCCAGTAAACCCAAATCAGAAAGTTACCAACTAAATTGGGAACTATCCAAAAACCGTGCAGAATCAGTAAAACGAGCTATGATAGAACGTGGTATCAATAGTACTCGAATAAATATTTACGCTTATGGAAATCGTAAGCCTTTGGTGAAAGGGAATAATTCTGAGGCTTTAGCTAAAAACAGGCGAGTGGAAATTGGGGTTGAGTAAACGATTGACAATTAGGAACATGCACAAAATAAGATTCTAATCCTGTCCATCCTTGAATCCGTTAAATCTTGTTCAAATACTCTAAATCATGAAAAAAGCGATATTTATTATATTTTTATGGACTAATAGCATAGCCACAGAACTGCCTCCATTACATCATCCAGTAGGAATCTCTCCACCAGAAGAGATGCAATTACCGAATGAGTTTAAGTTAGATAAAGATGGTTTATTGCAATGTAGAACCTGTCATGGTATTAAGGATATTGCCGACTTACCATTTGATGAAGTTGATGTTAAAGTTAATAATTTTTTCAATGGTGGCCCTTATCAACAATTAACTGATTTATGTTATCGTTGTCATGAAAAATCAGCTCAACGTTTAAATATTCATAAAATGTATAATTTAGGCAAAATTGATAAGAAAAATTGTGACTATTGTCATGTGAAAACACCAGAACCTGATAATCCACCAAAACAATTAAAATTCCGTTTACCTAAAGAAAAACTATGCTGGGGTTGTCACTTAAAAACACCACATTTAAATACTTTAACTCATAATCGTAAAGTATCGGATGAAATGCTGAAAATCATCCGAGCTTCCGAACAAAAACATGAAGTTATTTTACCGTTAAGTGTTGATAACAAAGTGATTTGTATAACTTGCCATACCACTCATGAAGTTGGAGTTTTGAATAGTGATTCCGCCAGTGGTAAACAAGTCCTAGGTGGTGATGTTGATAAAGGTGTTGTTTATCGTCCTCATGCTTGGGATAAGGTTTATCAAGCGGATAAAAAAGAGCGAATTGCAAAATTAAATATTAACAAAAATCCTAAACTAGCTTATCAACGATTAGAACAAGAAGTTTTGCTACGTTTATCTGCTAAGAATGGGATTTTATGCCGAGCTTGTCACCAATTTAAGGATTAACTACATCATTAATTGTGAATGGTTAACTGTGAATAACTAATTGTTAATGAAAGTCAAAATCATTAGAAATTAACCATTCTTAATTCACTAATTCACAATTAAATTCTTCTAAAATAATAATAACCTCATGTTCAATAAACTAAAAAATATCCCCAAAGGGCAAAAATTCCGCTATTTTATGATCATTCTATCAATAGCTGTATTTTTATCGCCTTTGTTATTAATCCCACGTTTAATTGGTAATGATGATTTATGTGGAACTCTCTGTATGCGAAGATTTTATTTGTATTTTCCCGGTATGACGTTAGATGATTTATGGTCGCATATTAAAGTGGCTTATCTCGGTTTTGCATTTTTGTTGGTAATTTTGACCACAACTTTTTTTTCTGGACGAATTTGGTGTAGCTACATTTGTCCGGTTGGTGGTGTGCCGGAATTGTTAAGTAGAATGCTCAATGACCGTTGGAAAATTGAATTTCGTTCTTTGCCACAAGTACCGATTCGCTATGGCTATTTTAGTGTTTATCTAGTTTTGTTTCCAATGTTAGGGGTCAGTGCTTGCACTTTGTGTAATTTCATTACTGTGCCACGTATTTTTGAAGCTTTGATAGGTGAATTTCGGGGATTTTTATATATTTTATCAGCTATTGGACTGGCAAATTTAGGGCTGTTTTTAATTCTTGGAGTCTTTGCTAATAAAGGTCGAGCTTACTGCCAGTTCTTATGCCCAATTGGAGCGATAGATGCGTTGGTGAATCGTTTTAGTGCTAAATTGCATTTTACCCGTCGCATTCGAGTGGAGCGAAATCGTTGTACTGGTTGTAATATCTGTGCCAAAAAATGTATGTGTGGGGCAATTATTATGCGAGATAGGATTGCGGTAGTTGACCAGCTTTCCTGTATGTCTTGCCATGAATGCGTGGATGTTTGTGATTGGAGTGCGATTGACTGGCGGCATAATCCGATTGATAAAAGCCCTAAACGCAAGAAAAAAGGAGTTGATATTCATCCGCAACCAATTTGGATCAGCGTGCATAAATTTAAACCAAAGTCTTTGCTACACGTTAATTGGCAACGGATATTGTTTATAACTGCTTTGGGAATTACTTTTGGGTTTATCTTAATGACGCAAGTTATTGCTATGGAACGTTATATTGACCCAGATGGCTGTCTGTCTTGTCATGGTCTGCCAAATTTGGATTACATAGACAAACAAGGTTTAATGCGAACTGCGAGTATTAATACCGAACATTATGCTTCTTCTCTACATGGTAGTGTTCCTTGTCGTGATTGCCATCGTAAAATTAGTGATTATCCGCATGACCCAAAAAATGGAGCTGTTGATTGTGCTGACATTTGTCATTTAGAAGAGCCATCAGAAGGAGAATCTTATACTCATGCCAATGTTGTCGATGAATTCAAAGCTTCAGAACATGGTGAAGGCCTGACTAAAAATTTAACTGCCAGCAACCGGCTAGAAGAAGGAAATTTGCCCTCTTGTCGCAGTTGTCATAATAATAGTTTGTATATTTCCGCAGATAAAATTGAACTTTTTCAGGATGCTTTTAAACATCAAGATCAAGCTTGCGGGAATTGTCATCAAGGTACAGCATGGCAGAATAGAATTGGAGGCCATATTTTACGGCGTTTAGTCGGTGCTAGATGGAATAAAACAGAAGCAAACAAATTGTGCATAGATTGTCATGGTGATATTGATAAAATGCAACAAGTGGAAATAACTGATATTAATAATGAAAAAAGCAAACCCAGTGCGGATTTTATCTTAGCAAGCCAAACTTATGAGATGACTTTGCATGGGCGTTTATTAGCATCTGGAGTTGAAGAAGGTGCTTCTTGTAATGATTGCCATGCTCCTACTGGATTGAAACATGGAGTATTATCTGCTAAAAACCCACATGCAACTACTCATCCAGAGCAACTGAGTAAAACTTGTTCGCCATGTCATACTTATGCAAATAATCCACTAAACAAGGAATTTGTCTTAACTAATCTGCATGATATTGAGCAAGTTCCAGCTAATTTTAAGCTTATGCCATTTGAGTTAAGTAGTTATTTAGAATCAAATTGGTATCGTTCAATTATGTTAATGTTGCCGTTAATTGTTCTATTAGCAATTGGAAGTTTATTGTGGTCACTGTTTATTAAACCCAAAAAAAATAATCAGATTGAACCGTTATTTGGGAGTAAACATTTCCAAAAACATATAATTGATGTAAAATCTAAGAAGGGTTAATATTTGTATTCTAATAAATAATTTAGGAGATTAACAATGCAATTACCATTAGATGTTTGTCGTAAATTTGGACAGTTTGCTTATCAAGATGAAGAAAAAGGAATTGAAGCTATTGCTGCTATTCAAGAATTTATGGAGGAATATCAAGATATAAGTATTTCTGGTGATGATTCACAAGCAAAAGTTATTAATATTGAGCGTAATCAGGCAGGAATAATTAAAGTTGCTAAAAGCGTTAAGTTATTGCCTAATATGCAGATTAATTTGAAAGAGTTAATAAATGATAGGCAAAAAATCTTACATGAAACTATTGAAATTAGTGTTGAAGGTGTTTTAACGGGTGATGTTGGTTTTTTATATTTTATTCGTTTTGCTATTGGTTTGAGAAAAGTCAAACTAGAATCAGAACATGCCAGAGTTTTGATTGCTTTACATCATTTAAGTGGTGGTGAGTTAAATTTTGAAGTTCTTTTGATAGAATTGCAAGATAAAATGCGAGATAATTACCATTGTAGTTTGAGTGTTGATGAACTGGATGATATTTTAGAAGATTTGGTTGAATTACGTTGTATAAGTCGTGGGCGGAATATCATCTATTTACAAGAAAAAATTATTCTGAATGATAAATAACGTTTCATAGTTTAAGAATACGATAATGAAATTATTATGATTATGCAAGAACTAAATTTAAATTTCAAAAACTCTCAGCAAGTCACAATTAATTTTGCTCAACATCCTTCAGTTATAATTGATTTTTCTATACCACTCACAGCACAGGATAGAGAAGCAATTAGGCATTATTTGGAAGTTTATGCTGCTCAGTATGTGATGGATATTGATGACCAAGCTGCTGACAAAATTAGTAATAAATTATTACCCCAGTTTGGACAAAAACTATTTGCTGCTGTATTTAATAATGATTCAGCAAAACAATTATTTACTCAGTTTATCAATACGCCAAGTGATAAATATTTACTTACCATTACTGCTCAAAGCCCAGATATTTTATCATTACCGTGGGAATTGTTGCATGATTCTGGGAATTTTTTATTTGCATCTGAACCTTCAATTACAATTTTACGCAGAATTCCGCCTAAAAAGACCTTTCCAAATTATGCAAGTCAATCACGGTTGCATATTTTATTTATCGTTAGTCGTCCGCAAGATGCTAATTTTATTGATCCACGTACTGATGCTAAAGCAGTGTTAAAAGCAATTGCAGGATATACGGATATTACAGTAGAGTTTTTACAACCAGCGACATTAGAAAATTTATGGCAACGTTTGCAAAATTCGGATTTGCCGCAAGTTGATGTGATTCATTTTGATGGACATGGTATTTTTGATAAAAGCGGTGATTTGGTCAAAACCGTAATTGCACAGTTAAGTGGAATATCACGAGATTTGCGTAAACAACTGCGTAATTTGGAAATTGGGACAAATACTGGTTATTTATTGTTTGAAGGGTATGATAAACATGAACTTTATGTGCCGACTAGTTGGTTAAATTATATATTGTCAGAATCTAAAATCCGTTTTATAGTTTTATCGGCTTGTCAATCAGCGATGGTGGTACATGAGAATAAGGAGATTGAAGAAGAGGCTATCGGTAGTATTGCTGTTGGTTTGACTGCTAATAGTATTCCAAATGTTTTGGCTATGAGTTATTCGGTGATGGTAAAAGCGACTGAATTATTATTTGGTGAATTTTATCGGGAAATAGCTGCTGGTAATAGTATAGGAATAGCTTTAGATAAAGCCCGTCAGGTTTTATTGTTGGATAGAAAACGGCGGGATTTGCAACGTGGACAAGAACAGGTTGAGATTAAGGTTAGTGATTGGTTTTTGCCGACTTTGTATCAAGCAAGTGAAGATATTCCGTTAGTTTTAAAAATGGAAACGAAGTTACCGAAAGATTCTTTACATAATTTATTAACTTTACCAAATGCTGGTTTTTGGGGTCGAAATAAGGAATTGTGGCAAATTGAGAACTGGTTTGTTGATGGAGTCCGAAGGGTTGTAGTAAGTGGTTTTAGTGGACAGGGTAAGACGTTTTTGGTGCAGGAATTGGGGCGTTGGTTGTTGCAAAAAGGGATGTTTGATGTTGTGGCATTTGTGGATTATTCGGGTTATCAGGGGTTGGATGCAGTGCAATGGGCAGTAACAACTTTAGGTTCGGTGGTTGGACAAAGTTTGGTAGATGTGGATGCGGCAAATGTGGTGTTGCAAAGTCGGCGAGTTTTGTTGGTTTTGGATAATTTGGAGGTTTATGTTAAGGATAAACAGGAGACTTTGCAGGAGTTGTTGACAGTTGCTAATCAGTGGTCGTTGTTGGGAGAAACTCGGGTTTTAGTAACGACTAGGCCGGTGGATTTGGGGCATGAGGTTTATCAGGATGGCGTTGAGGATTTTCGGCAATTGAAATTAGAAGGTTTATCTGAAGAAGATGCCTTGCACTATTTTGAACGTTTGTTGGAATTGTCAGATAATCCAGTGACTTTACAAACAGATAAGTTGTTACGTTGGTTTGCTAAAGTGCAGTTTCATCCGTTGTCTATTGGTTTATTAGCTCGTGCTTTAGAAGCTGGAGATTTAGGGAATTTGGAGGCTCGTTTAAATCAGTTGGTGCTTGAATCGGATAATGATCCTGTTAAGGCTACTTTGCAGTTGGTGATTGAGCAGTTGGATGAGGAATCGCAAGGATTGTTGCCTAGGTTGGGGGTGTTTCAAGGTGGTGCTTTGGAAGATATTTTATTAAAAATTACTAAAATCCCTGCAGAAAAATGGGATAAATTACGGTTGTCTTTAATTTTAACTGGTTTAATACAAACAGAAACTTTTTCCAAAATTCGTAATATCTATTTACAGTTTCATCCTAGATTAACTTCTATCTTACAATTAGGATTACAGCCAAATAACCAAGATAATTTGTACAATCGCTATAAACATTGCTATTATGAATTATCGGGTGAATTACTATCTATAGAGATAACAAGCCCTTCTATAATTCATGCTATTATCAAACATGAATTACCCAACTTATTATTTGTCGTAAAAAAAGTGTTAGTTGAAGAAACTGATTATGCAGTAGAGTTTGCAGATCAAGTAAATAAGTTTTTATATATATTTGGACTTCAACATGATTTGAAGCAACTTAATAAAGAAACATACAAACTAGCCGAAAAAATGGGGGAAAAAAACTGGTTTTTAAACCAAACTAGTGTTGGGGAACAATTTTTCAATATGGGAAATTACTCCAAAGCAGCAGATATTTTTAACGAGGTTTTAACTAACTTAGGTAATATTGCTAGTTACAATCGTTGTCTAACTTTAAATCATATAAGTCGTTGTTTTAATGAACAAAAAAAATACAAACAAGCTATTTTTCATTATAAAATGGCTTTTGATACAATCCAAAAATTGGAACAAAATAAAGACGTACAACGTCAAACGGGAATCTTATACACTGATTTAGCCTGTACATTAAGAGATATGGGGCGTTATAAAAAAGCAAAATCTGCTTATGAAAAAAGTTTAGTTATAAAAAAACAAATAGGTGGTGATGAAAGAGGGGAAGCAATAGTGCAAGGAGAACTCGGAACCTTGGCTCTATATCAAGGCAACTTAGTAGAAGCAGAACAACGTTATAAATCTGCATTAATATTTTTTCAACGCTTTCATGAACCTCATAGCGAAGCAATTGGTTGGCACAAATTGGGTGAAGTCTATATGAAAGATAATCAATTGGAAGCTGCCGAACATGCTTATCGGCAAGCAGCTAATATCGAAGAATCAATAGGAAATTTAGTAAGTGCAGCAAAAACTTGGAATAACTTAGCCCTCGTTTTAGCACTTAATGGTAAATTAACTGATGCTGAAGCATGGTATCATAAAGCGATTGATGTTCATAAACAGCATGGTAATATTAAAAACGAGGCGATAGGTCTATATTTATTACAACACGTTCATAAAATAAGTAACTTTCCTTGGAAAACTATAAACAATTTTGCTGGTATTTGGTATCAATTTAAACAAAAACACAGTAAATTAATTTTAGCAGTAGCAAGATGTGGAAATGTAAATGCAACTTTAAAACATTATAGTATAGAAAACTGGACATTAGCAACTGCTATTGAAGATATTACAACCAATTATATTGTTGCTTTACTACACTACAATAAAAGATGGGAAAATCTTACAACTGCAATTCAACAGATTGTGACTGGCAAAAGAGATAAGGAAAAATTATGTAAATCGTTAAATTTTGAAGAAGCACTTATTATTACCGCTGTCCTTGATGGAATAGAAAACCCAGAAAGTTTAAAGTGGTTTGAGGAGGATTAAAAAATAACAAATTCAACAAAGCTTTGCTTTGAACTCCGGTTATTATATATTATATTTTAGGAGTCCAAAGCAAAGCTTTGAATATTAAATATGATAAAACATCAATATTATGCCCCAGCCCATTTGTTCGTTAACAATACACCTTATTTTATCACCAGTGCCATACACAAAAAACGAAATTTATTGGCTAAAGAAAACCTAAAAATCAAGTTATTAAACCTAATTCAACAGACATTTCAAACGAAAGGTTGGCAATTACATCATTGGGTAATTTTAGATAATCATTATCATATTATGGGTATGAGCAATAAAGGACGTGATTTAACTACAATTATGCGACAAATCCACTCCAAATCAGCTCCTTGGATTTGTGAAACAACATTATGCAAACCACCGATTTGGTGGAATTATTGGGATTACTGCCCTCGTGATGAAAATGACTATCTGACCAGATTGAATTACTTATTTAATAATCCGATTAAACATAAATATGTGAATAATTTACACGATTATCCATATTCAAGTTTTCATAATTTATTAAGTGAAAAAGGTAGAGATGTTTTGATTAAACAGTTTAAGGATCATCCTGAATATAAAAAATTGGAAGTAGAAAAAGATGATTTTTAATTTAACAAAGCTTCGCTTTGGACTCCAAAATAAAATTTATTATTTTACTACAACAAGTTATTAACAATGAAAATTTATATAACAATTCCTCTGCTTGCTTTAATAATAACTTCGGCCAATGCTGATAGTTTATACTTTTCCAAATTAGAACAAGCGACCATTGATGCTAAACTATTAGAAAAAACTGCGGAAAAATTACAGGAATATAAAGCAACTCAACCCATAAAATTTCCATCTTTTCACCAACCTAACAAACCACTTATTGAAATTGAACGGTTTTGTACTTTATGCCATAATAAATTAGCTCATCAAGAAAATGTTGCAGTGCGTAGTTTTCTTAATGCCCATAGCCGTTTTATTTCCTGTGAAACTTGCCATTTCATACCAAAAAACACCAATTTAATTTATCGTTGGCTACAAAATGATGCCAGTATAGAAAACGAAGAAAACTCACATTTACAACCACATCCAGCAGCCCATTTAAGCCCTTTTTCACAAGGAATGCCAGTAGTTTTATCTCCAGAACATCCATTTTTTCAAAAGATTAAAACTAAATGGAAAGATTTGTCTAATTCAGAACAAATTCAATTAACTGCTAAAATTCATGCTCCACTGAAAGAAAAGGGAATCTCTTGCAAAAGTTGTCATGATCCCAATCAAAAAATGTTAGAATTAGCTCGTATTGGTGCTTCCAAAAAACAACAACAAGCAATAGAACAAAATAAAATTGCCCATTTATTAGATAAAGACAAAAAAACAATCCGCTTAATAGACCTACTTGAATAGTGAATTATTTGGAGTCCAAATCTTTAGATTTGGATGGATGTCTTAAAGTTTTTAACTTATTTACTTTAAAACTAATTCTTTCCAAATCTAAAGGTTTGGATTCCATTAATTTAAATCTTGGGTAGTGTTCATAGATGTAAAGTTATAAATAAGATTATGTGATAATAAAATATATTTGATAATACAAAATTATTTTATAACAAAATGATATAAAAACACATATTACAAATAAATTTTAATTAAGAA
>DAOUSL010000452.1 GCA_030627235.1 Thioploca sp. | reverse complement strand
TACATTCCATGTGAATTCTCCTTGTACAGATAATAGATACCTTCGCCTGCATCACTCATGATAACCAGCGATAACTGATAACACTCGGGCAATGAATCGGTGAACTCTATGGTTGCATCTAAGGGTGGTGCTGAATGGACAAGTTGAGTGCCGGACTCTAGCCAATATTCTAGCTGGTCTAACTCAGTTTGGAATGGTTGTTGTATGCACCTGGACAGTGCCTGTTGAACTGCTTTTGATAGCATGTGGATCTCCTATAAGAAAGGCTCGGGATGAACCTTTTCTTATAAGATGGGTGGTTTGGCGTAGTTGACTTAACATTAACTAATGATAGAATTATTTATCTAGTTAATAATTATGCTCCTAAACCCATATATGTCTAATTTATTTGAGATTACTTACACTTACTGCAAAAATAAAATACTATACTCAAAATTACTTCAAGTTATATTCTATATACTGTCAGTACTAAGCTTTATAGGGGCTATTATATATGACTCTGCGGTACAAGGGTTTTCCATAGGAATAATTCAATCATTCCTTTTCATAGCTACCGGAAACATTCTTTACTATTTACAAAAAATGCTTGCCAATTCATCGACAGAAGATAGCAATAAAGAGAAAAGAGAAATTGAATTAAGTGATGACGCCAAAAATAAGCTCATTAGAATTACAGGTATTATCGCCTTACTTCCAGTATCAATTATTATCATTACAGCTTTATCTTGGGCTTACCTATCCTTCTATGACTTACTAATTCCATTCATAATCCCACTAGCAATAACGATAATCTTTAGTGCAATAAGCCTACCAACTTTCTTTTTTCTCCTTTATAAAGGGATACTTAGCCGGTACACCATAGGAAAAGTAACCATTCAGATAATTAAATATATAGTTATTTCTATAAAGGGAGCGGTAAAATTTATTATTTATATTACCTCAATTCCATTCAGGGCTATATAAACCCCTTACAGCAACTTGCTACTAAGCCGCCCTTTTACTATTTAACTCTAAAATATGATAACCATTAACAACTGACTTCGTGGGAAGCTCTATAATTTTACGATTAAACTCAGAGGGAGTTAATCTCTCTTGCTCTAATAACTCATATT
>DAOUSL010000415.1 GCA_030627235.1 Thioploca sp. | reverse complement strand
ATATGTAAATGTATTGAGAATGATGTATGTGAACCATGTTTATAATCTTTCATTACAATATGATAACATCTTTGCTAAAGGTGGGGGTTTTGACCCTCACAAAAGGAGACAATAAATATGTTATTTTATAACTTATTGTTTATATTATGATTGCTTAAGTTGATGCCTATGAGGTGGACAAAACCTCTGCCCACCATTTACAGACCTTACAACAACGGCACAATATTAATAATCTTAATCATTTCTCAAATAACCACGTAGGCACTGATGTACCAACATTAGTAATTAATTTCCAACCATTTTCATACATTTCTGACACCGTTCTTTCTCCTTGAAAATCACCTTCACAAGAAAGAGATGAATTTGCAACTCCATGATTTGTAGTTACACAAATAGTATAAGAAGGGCTAATAAACGTCTGATTAAGCATTAGAAGTATGATAATAAATAAGAAACCCATTATTATTCTAAAGTAGCTTACAAGTTTTTCAGCTAAATATTCAAATTTATCAGATTTATTAACATTGTATTGCAATGAACTATTATTGGTAGGATATAATTCTTCTAAAGTAATTTCACCTGATGCTAAATCTCTTTTTTTCTTTTGGTTTGCTTTATATTTGTACGTTTGCAAC
The DNA here is from genome assembly GCA_030627235.1 of Thioploca sp. Taxonomy (GTDB): domain Bacteria; phylum Pseudomonadota; class Gammaproteobacteria; order Beggiatoales; family Beggiatoaceae; genus DRQV01. The sequence continues at coordinate 700 of DAOUSL010000415.1, read as the reverse complement.
TCTAATTCATCAAGAGATAATTCCTGACTTATTTCACTTATTTGTTGTCGTGAATCATTTGCCTCATTAGTATTTGGAAATAATTCAACTATAATCAAATATATAATCAAGGCTTCTTTTTTATCGTTTGATTGATAATAAGAATTTGCTTGTTCTAAAAGTTCTCTTTTATTCATAAATAACCAATTCACATCACAATATCGAGCCTCCCAACAGGAAGACCCAACCAAAAAATTACAATAACGGCACAATCAACAAAGCAACAATATTAATAATTTTAATCAATGGGTTAATAGCTGGGCCAGCAGTATCCTTGTACGGATCACCAACTGTATTACCAGTTACCGCAGCCTTATGAGCCTCGGAACCCTTACCACCATGATTACCATCTTCAATATACTTCTTCGCATTATCCCAAGCACCACCACCGACGGTCATGGAAATAGCCAAGAACAAACCAGTAATAATAGTACCAAGCAATAAGCCACCCAAAGCTTTAGGCCCTAAAACAACTCCAACAATAATAGGCACTAACACTGGCAACAAAGAAGGCACGATCATTTCTTTAATTGCAGATTTAGTCAACATATCCACAGCTTTAGAATAATCTGGTTTAGCAGTCTTATCCATAATGCCAGGAATTTCCCTAAATTGACGGCGTACTTCAATTACTACGCTACCAGCAGCTCGACCAACAGCT
>DAOUSL010000150.1 GCA_030627235.1 Thioploca sp. | reverse complement strand
TAAAATTTATTTGTAATATGTGTTTTTATATCATTTTGTTATAAAATAATTTTGTATTATCAAATATATTTTATTATCACATAATCTTATTTATAACTTTACATCTATAACACTACCCAAAAATTTAGGTGTATTTGCAGATGTAAATTTGCTAAATGGAACTATCATTGATGGTGGTATTTTCACTGGAATCATCACTGGTAATGGTACAATTAAAAATGCAATTTTCCTAAAAAATACCAAATTGGAAGGAATAACTATTAGCGAAGGTTGTATCTTTGAGAAAGGAGTTGATATAGGAAAATGAGTAAACTTTATCAGCAATGAAATCATCCCAACTGGCGTTAGTTAATCTAGCATCCCTTATAAACTAATTGTCAGAATCAAAATTTATAGGATTTTAAGATTTTTAGAATCTTATAATCTTTTCATTTTGGTTCTGACACAATTTCTAAACTAAAACTATGCAAACCATAACTTTAAACTCTCTTTGAGAGTAAACTCCTCAATGTAATTAAACATTAATAGCCATTGGTGAAATCTTATAGTACGTTTTAATTCCAACAATCAACAATTTTAAACTCGACTCGTCGATCAATCGCATTTTCATTACTATCAGGCCTAGTTCCAACAATCATTTCATCAGAACCTTCACCTATAGTTTTAGAACGTTGCATAATTCCACGAAAGATTTTACTCATTCTTTTTTGAATATTATTTGCTCTGGATTTAGATAATCCTTTATTGTATTTATATGCACCAGAAATGCTGGTATGTCCAATAATATGGATGCACTTATCAGAATTAACTTTTAAATATTTGCTGATTTGCTGTAACCAAATATCATACTGTTGTTTTAACTCAGGAATATTTAAAAAATTGGTTAAATTAGTTTTAAACAAAAATTTAACTGGTAAAGTTCCCTGTTGCATACCAATATCCACCATTTTACTGAAATAAGTTTTAGCTTCTTTTAAATTCTTTAATTTAAAGGCAACTGCATATAAACCACCATAAACTTCTATAAGTTTGCCTCCTTGTTTTTTCAAAATATCTTTAAATAATTTATATGCTTGTTTATATTTCTCATTATCATAAGCAGTTTGGGCAGTGATTAGCAAAGCTTTAATTTCTACAAAATTATAATAGTCAGTATCTACTTTACTACCAACTGGACTCTTTACACTTGAAATAATATTTTGTAATGTTTTACCTTTAAAATACATTGGATTATCTTGATAACTAGGTGTTGGTTTATAATCCAATCCAGAACTTTGGATGTATACAGTATGGTTAGTTACTATCAAATTAGTCGTTAAGTCGATAATAGATGCAGAAATTTTATAATATTTTATTTTATTAGATTTATTTGCTTCGTATGTGATAATTCCATTGAGAATATATTTAGCATTGGTTAATGTTTGTGGAGAAATTCTAACTAGATTAATTTTTTGAAAATTAGACTTTACTTGGGCAATCATTAGTTTTTCGATATCTAAACTGGCCTGTATAATTTGACCATTATCAATATCTAAAAATGGATTTAATACAATAGTATTCGTAAATATATTAAAAATTTGTAAATCAGATATTAAGGAATTAACAAGTTGATTAATACCAACTGTAAATTCCAAATAATTAGATTCTTTAGTTGGAGTTGATAAACATGAGGAAAGAATAATTGTTACTAATATGAAGATAATTAATCTGAATTTGAGCATTATTTAGATAGGTAATTAATAATTATTTAAGTTAAAAAATACAAACTACGCTTGAAATCAAATTAATTATCTGCTTTTAGTATTAGTAATACAAATATAATGGCATTATAGCCACAGGATATAATCTAAATGCCAAGGGTCGATTGTTCTTATTAAAACATTGGATGGCTGTTAAAAACCATCCGACATACTATTTACAATATTGTTTCTTAATCAGTTTCTGTTCACTAGTTAAAGTTCTAATACCCAACGATTCTTGAAAAAATATATCATTACATCGTTTTGATGTTTTTCTGGTAGTATGCGACGATTTTTTTACAACTTTCTTATTAGAAGATTGTAATTTACGTTGAATATTTTTCTTTACTGATCGTGATGTTTTAGAACGTATAAGCAACTTACGCTGAGTATTTTTCTTTACTGACCGTGACGTTTTAGAACGTTTAAGCAACTTACGCTGAGTATTTTTCTTTACTGACCGTGACGTTTTAGAACGTTTAAGCAACTTACGTTGAGTATTTTTCTTTACTGATCGTGACGTTTTAGAACGTTTAAGCAACTTACTTAGTTTAGGTAATACTATTGATTTTGGGTTAACATTTTTTAAACGTTTAATATAAGTATGTGCTTTTTTAAAATTACCCTTATTAATAGCTGTTTTTGCCCATTGTTGGTAACGTTGTTCAATTTTATTTAATCCTTTTTTTGCCGAAACATTGGTTGGATTTAAAATCAATATTTGTTGATAACAATCAAGAGCAGTACCTTGTTTACCAGTTGTTAAATGGTTAGCATTAAAATATTGTTCGCACTGTTCTAATCGCAAAGCCATAGTTTCCGCCGAAGTTTGTATGCCTTTAGAAATCAATTTAGGTTCTGATAACTTTTGGTGCAATACATGGTCTATTGGATTATTAACTTGTGCTAAAAAATATTTTGGAACTTTATTAGAATTATATTTCTCTAATGTAGTATTATTAGGTATAGAAACGAATCTAACACGATGAAAATTATTCAATTCTGATTCTTCAATCGCATATTCCTTATCTGTCAAGTAATTTTCCTTAGAACTAGAGAAAGATTTATTTTCAATGGATTGCATAACAACTAAGTCTAATAATTGTTCTGTATCAAGATAATACCAATTAAAAATAAATAATATTCCTAAAATAACTATTGAAAATAAGAGAATACGAATAATTTTCGTAAACATACCCAATTTTATTACAGGGTCATAAATTTTTATTGCATGTGAGCCACTTGTGGTTTTGTGGAAGTATTGCAGTTTTAATTTTCTTGAATATATGGTCATAATACAAGTATTTAATAAATGGAGTGTTAAAAAGAGAGCAAATAAACTGCCATTTATCGCCGCAATATGGTATTTTTAAAAAACACCTTATTTCACAATTTCCTACCAATTGAAAATAATACCAGAAGTGCTATTAAATTTTCAAGTTATACTATATATTTTTAGCTAAACTAAATTAAAAATTCGCTCAAGTAATAATAATATGATAATATTATAAATAAGTTGCATGAGCAATTGAGTTACCAGACTCAATAGTTGTGTTAACTATCAAGTATTTTATATATAATCAATATTTTATAAATATAAGATTTAAAATAAATTATTAGGAGATATTTTATATGTTAATCTTAATTTTGTTATTTAGTTTTAATACTGCAACGGTAGCTGAGTTTGATCAAAATAATTCATCTTATGAGCCTATTAAATTAACAGAAAAATTTGATACTCGTAGACGTGGAATTGATTGCGGCACCCCACCTAATATTTGGTCAATTAGTGTATGTAAAAAGGATGCTTTTTGTTATGCTACTCCAAATGAGGTTAGTTTATGGTTACCGCCAGCTAAACGTGCTGAAGGTTCTAATTTTGTAACAATAGAGAATCTTGATACTAACCAAAAAATCACTAAAAGATGGCAAGTTTCAGATATAACAATACCTTGGCCAATAGAAGAAGTACCACTTATAACAGGTGCTAACTATTCGATTAGGATGAGTAATCGTAATGGTGCTAGCGTTTATTCAGTAATTTTAAATGCGATGCCACCTGAATTATTGGAAGTCGCCCAACAAATAGAATGGATGAAAGAAAAAGGTTGTACTAAACAGGTAGAGATGCTTCTTGAGGAGCAAAATGCTTAAATTATGTACCAGAGGATGTTTAAGATAATATCATAAAATAAAGGAAGAATTAAAATATTCAATTCTTCCTTTACATTTTTAAATCTTAGACGGAATATCGGTTCTCTTTATCTTCTTTATCCTCTTTTTTATCATCGTCTTCTGTAGCATTAGCATCCCCTTTTCTTTGAGGAGTGCTTTGGCGACGAGAATCGCTTTTAGCTGCAAGTTCCATTGTTTGATAACCAAATTTATTAGTAATATCATCTGTAATGACATAACTAAAGCTAATTATCAATAAAAAAATACAAGTGCGTGATAATAACATGGGACGATCTCCTACATTATTCCTACCGTTTCACACATCTAAAAATTTAGTATCTCTACTAATTCTAGAGTCAATATAATTGCCATCTTAAAAAGATAAAACCTTCGTCATCTAGTTTATATATAGACCGCTTTCTTAAGTTACAACCTATACTTTATAAAAAATAAACCGATGCTATGACAACTTATACATATATTAATTTAGCATAATATCTTCATAAAACACAATGAAAATATCCATTATTCTAGTATTTATTTTTTCTATTATAAATTTATCTGCTCAAGAACTTAAATTTAAAAATTTTTCACTTGATGAAGGTTTGTCTCAAAGTACAGTAAATACCATTTTCCAAGATAAGCAAGGATTCCTATGGTTTGGAACTCAAGATGGGTTAAATAAATTTGATGGTTATAATTTCACTGTTTATCGACATGATCCAAAAAATAGCAATACTTTAAGCCATAATGAAATATTTAGCATCTATGAAGACAGTAAAGGTATATTATGGATTGGTACTGGTAATGGATTAAATAAATTTGATCTGAATAAATTTACTAACTATCTACATAATCCAAATGATCCAAATAGTTTAAGTCATAATGAAGTTTGGTCAATTTATGAAGATCGTAATGGAATATTGTGGATTGGTACGAATGGTGGTGGATTAAATAAATTTACAGAAAATAAATTTACTCATTATCTACATGATCCAAATAATTTAAATAGCTTAAGTCATAATACAGTTTGGTCAATTTATGAAGATAGTTTAGGAACTCTATGGGTAGGTACTTATGGTGGCGGATTAAATAAATTTACAAAAAATAAATTTACCCATTATTACCCAGTACAACAAACGGATGATTTAAATAATATAGTGAGTTCCATTTATGAAGATGCAACTGGAATATTATGGATAGGTACTTTAGGAGGATTGCATAAATTTGATCGGCAACAAGAGATATTTACCAGTTATTTCCATGATCCTAATAATCCTAATGGTTTAAATAACCGTGCTGTATGGAATATTAATTCAGATATAAAAGGCTATTTATGGATTGCAACAGATGGTGGTGGTTTGAATTTATACGATCCAAATCAAGATAAATTTTTCCATTTTAAGCATAATCCCCAAAATTCTACTAGTTTAAGTGATAATATAATTACTTCAATCTATCGAGATCGAGCTAATACAATGTGGGTTGGTACTAGTGCTGGTGGAATAAATCAATTTAATTATAATCAAAATGAATTTATCCATTATTTTAACGAACCCAGAAATTTACAAAGTTTAAATGGCAACCATGTATTATCTATTTATGAAGATAAACAAGCTGTATTGTGGGTAGGCACTGCTGGAGGTGGATTAAATAAATTTTCTGCGGATCGAAAAATAGTAACTCATTATCAACATAATCCAAATAATCCAAATAGTTTGAGTGACGATGAAGTTATCGCAATTTATGAAGATAGTGCTGGAATTATTTGGCTAGGTACTTCTCGTGGCGGACTAAATAAATTTGATCGCAAACAATTTACCGTTTATAAAAATGAACCAGAAAATTTAAATAGCTTAACTGATAATCGGGTATCAGTTATTTACGAAGATAGTTCTAAAACTTTATGGGTTGGGACTCGAATTGGTTTAAATAAATTTGATCGAAAAAATAAATTTACTCATTACGAGCATAATGTGGAAGATATTAACAGTTTGAGTCATGATTATGTGTCTTCAATCTATGAAGATAGTTCTAAAACATTATGGATTGGAACTAGAGGTGGCGGTCTGAATAAGTTTAATCGACAACAAAATAATTTTACCCATTATCAGCATGATGAACAAAATTCTTTAAGTCATGATGAAGTTTCAACTATTTATGAAGATAAGGCAGGAACTTTATGGATTGGTACTTTAGGTAATGGCTTGAATAAGTTTGATCCTGATTCTGAAAATTTTAAAGTTTATCAAGAGATAGATGGATTAGCAAATAATATGGTCTACGGTATTTTAGAAGATGAAACTAGTAATTTATGGATTTCTTCTAATAAAGGATTATCTCAATTTAATCCTATTTCTGAAACATTTAAAAATTATGATGTATTAGATGGCTTACAAAGCAATGAATTTAATAAAGCTCACTATAAAGGTCAGACTGGAGAATTATTTTTTGGTGGGATTAAAGGATTCAATAGTTTTTATCCACAAAAAGTTGAGGATAATCATTATATTCCGCCAATTATAATTACTGATTTTAAAATTTTTAATAAATCCGTAGATTTAGAAAGTGATTCACCTTTACAACAAGATATTACTCTTACCAAAGAAATAACTTTATCTTATGAACAAACATTTTTTTCCTTTCAATTTGCAGCATTAAATTTTTTACAAGCAACCAAAAACCAATATGCTTATAAACTAGAAGGATTTGAAAATAATTGGAATCAAGTAAATAATCGTAGAGCGGCTTATTATACCAATGTACCTCATGGAATATATATATTTAAAGTTAAAGGTAGCAATAATGATGGGTTTTGGAATGAAATTGGCACATCTATAAAAATTACAATATTACCACCACCTTGGAAAACTTGGTGGGCTTACATGTTATATGTTTTAATAATTTTAACTATTATTGTAAGCTATGTCCGATCACAAAAACGTAAATTGCAGGAAAAACAATTAGAATTAGAACGTGAAAAAGAAATTGCGACTCAACTAAAAGAATCAGATAGAGTAAAGGATGAGTTTTTAGCCAATACTTCCCATGAATTACGCACCCCTTTAAATGGTATTATTGGTATAGCAGAATCTTTGATTGATGGCGCAACTGGACAGTTAAGTAAACAAACTAATGTTAATTTAAGCATGATTTCTTCTAGTGGATTACGCCTGCTTAATTTAGTCAATGATATTTTGGATTTTTCTAAATTGAAAAAACAAGAATTTGATTTACAACGTAAAGCTGTTGATATACGAACTATTGCTGAAGTAGTTTTAGCTTTAAGTCAGCCTCTTATTGGTAATAAACAGGTACAACTAAGCAATAAGATTCCAGCTAATTTACCTCCTATTGATGCTGACGAAAATCGGTTGCAACAAATTTTATACAATTTAGTCGGTAATGCTATTAAATTTACAGATATTGGAATAATAAAAGTTTCAGCTAAAGTAGTAGAAGACATTAAATTAGTTATTAGTGTTTCTGATACTGGGATTGGAATTCCAGAAGAAAAACTAGAACGAATTTTTGAAGCATTTGAACAAGCAGACGGATCAACAGCTCGTATTTATGGTGGTACTGGATTAGGTTTAGCTGTAACCCAACAGTTGGTATATTTACATGATGGTCAAATGACAGTCAAATCAAAAGTTGGTATAGGCTCAACATTTGCCTTTAGTTTACCAATTTCTACAGAAAAAGTAGCAGAGAAAATCACCAATTCGCAACTGTCAGTTATTAATCACCAATTATCTGATTGTATAGAAATAGATAAAATAAATAATAATTTACAATCTGATTTTAGCATTTTAATAGTTGACGACGAACAAGTAAATCGGCAAGTTTTAATTAACTACTTATCATTACAAAATTACTCCTTACATCAAGTAGCCTCTGGCATAGGAGCTTTAGAATACTTGGATCAAGAAAAACCAGATATTATTTTATTAGATATAATGATGCCACATATGAGTGGTTATGAAGTAACTAAAAAAATTCGAGAACATTGGCAAGCAGATGAGTTACCAATAATTTTATTAACCGCTAAAAATCAAGTAGCTGACCTTGTTGTTGGTTTAGAAAGTGGAGCTAATGATTATTTAACTAAACCAGTTTCTAAAGATGAATTATTAGCTAGGATAAAAACTCATCTTAATATCCTACAGCTCAAACAAGCTAGATTAGAAGCCGAACAAAAGTATCGCAATATTTTTGAAAATGTTATAGAAGGGATTTTTCAGTGTACTATTGATGGCCATTATTTAAGTGTTAATCCAGCTTGCATAAATATGTTTGGTTATGAATCTGCTGACCAAATGTATACTGATATTCCTAATATTGATCAACAATTATATGTTAACCCTCAACGACGATTGGAATTTATTGAATTATTAGCCAGCAATTCTAATGTACAAGATTTCGAATATCAAGCTCGTTGTCGTAATGGAGCAATAATTTGGGTAAAAGAAAATGTACATGTGGTACGCAATAATGATGGAGAGATTCAGTATTATGAAGGTATTGTAGAAAATATAACTGGACGTAAACAGGCAGAGGAAAAATTACGTTATGATGCTACTCATGATCAATTGACTGGTCTATTGAACCGTAATTCTTTTACTAAAAGCTTAACCGATGCTATTGCTCAAGATAATTTAGTATTTGCAGTATTATTTGTTGATTTAGATAGATTTAAAATTGTTAATGATAGTATGGGGCATCTAATTGGTGATCAACTATTGACCGATATAGCAGGACGTTTAAGTAAAGAGATAACTGGTGATAATATAGTTGCACGGTTTGGCGGTGATGAATTTGCGCTGATATTTAAAAACAGTCAAAATTTACAGATTTTAGAACAAAATATCACTAATATTTTATATAAACTTAGCCAACCTTATCAGTTAAAAGAAGAAACTTTTAATACTACGGCTAGTATTGGAGTTGCGTTAAGTAATTCGGAATATAAAACTGCTGATGAAATGTTGCGAGACGCTGATACTGCGATGTATGAGGCTAAGAAACAAGGTGGAGATAAGTCAGTAGTCTTCCAAACCGGCATGAGAATTAGAATTGTAAATATGCTAAAAATGGAAGGAGATTTGCGTAAAGCCTTAGAAAGGGATGAATTACTTGTATATTATCAACCTATAATTTCTTTAGAAACTAGTAAATTAGTTGGTTTTGAGGCATTGATACGTTGGCAACATCCAAAACAAGGTCTAATAGCGCCTAACTCATTTATTCCATTAGCAGAAGAGACTGGATTAATTAAAGAATTAGGTTTGTGGATATTTGAGACTGCTTGCCTACAACTTAGAGATTGGCAGCAACGATTTGCTAATCATTCTAAACTTAGTATGAATATTAATGTTTCTCCAGTCCAACTTAAACAACCAAATTTAGTTTATCAAATTCAAGATATTATCAGAAAAAGCAAAATTGATCCACAAACTTGTAGGATTGAGATTACTGAAAACTCCATGATGCAAAACCCTCAAATGGCACTAGAAGTTTTAAATGGTTTAAAAAACCTAAATATTTTATTATATATTGATGATTTTGGAACTGGCTATTCCTCCTTAAGTTATTTACAACAGTTTCCTATAGATGCTTTGAAAATTGATAAGAGCTTTATTAAAAATATTGGTGTTTCTAGCAAATCTGCTCAAATTGTTAATGCTATAATTGCGTTAGGTAAATCATTTGATCTACGGATAGTGGCAGAAGGAACAGAGAATAAAACCCAAATCACAATGCTAAAAGCGGCTAATTGTCATGATGTGCAAGGTTATTTCTTTTCTAAACCAAAGGATGCTAAAACAATAGAAGAGTTTTTACATATAGAAAAATTTGATATTTAATTATTTACTAAAATGTTGAGTTTCGTTGCCATTCTCCAGCCTCAATACCATTAAGTTAAGCAGGTAAGGTTTTCGGAGTCCAAAGCGTTAGCTTTGTAAATATTTAATTTATAACTTAATAATATCAAAGCTTCGCTTTG
>DAOUSL010000169.1 GCA_030627235.1 Thioploca sp. | reverse complement strand
GCAATGAACGAAGTGAATTGCATCAATCGTGTTAATATAACTCGAAAGATTCGTAAACTCATTACATCCTACATAAAGTCCGTAATTAACTGTATAGCTTTGGTTAATTTCATGTCGTTAATACAATCATACTTAGCTATATCACTTTCCTTATTTAGGTTCTAAAGTTGCGATAGTTTTTAAAGGCTGCGGAACCTTCACCCAATAACCTTGCACGTAATCAACCTCTATTTCATATAATTTATTAAGAATCTCTTGACTTTCAACATATTCAGCAATAGTCTGTAATTTCATTAAATGAGCGATTTCATTAATAGATTTAATTATGGCGTAATCAACTTTACCATTCATCAATTTCTTAATCCAAACCCCATCGATTTTTAATATATCTAATGGCAGTCTTTTCAAATAGTTAAAAGAAGCCATACCAGCTCCAAAATTATCTAATGCTAACCGACAACCAAGTTTTTTCAGATCGCTCATAAAAGTAAAAACTTCACTAAAATTACTCATACTAGTGGTTTCACTAAATTCAAAACATAATTTTTGCGGTGGGATTTCACTAATAATAATTTTCTTTATTAATGTATTTAAAAACTTTTCATTTAAAGAATAGCCAGAAATATTTATAGTGCAGAAATCTAATTGTTTCAAATGATTGGGGTTATCTTGTAACCATCTAAATAATGTTTGTATTACCCATTTATCTAAAGATGGCATCAGATTATGGCGAACTGCAGCTGATAAAAATGCTCCAGGTAAAATTAAATTCTCACCATCTTCATCATTCATGCGTAATAGAACTTCATAACAGTTCGTAAAATTTTGCTGGCCTTGCAATGATACAATTGGTTGATAAAACAAGGAAAAACCATCATATTCCTCTAAGTTCTTATTTATTAAAGAAACCCAATGGATATTTTTGTCAGCTGGTTTTTTCTTGTTTTTCTTATAAATATAGACGTTATTCCGTCCAGAATTTTTTGCTGTATAACAAGCAGAATCAGCCATAGCTAAGGCATTTTTATGATTTATAATTTGGCCATTAATTGGTAATAAACCTATGCTAACCCCAATAGTGAATATATTTTTTTTATCAGCAATATTACTCCAACAAAACTTAATATTTTTAATACTCTTACATAAATCATTGGCTATATATAATGCTGACTCAGTTGAACAACATTCTAATAATAAACCAAATTCATCCCCACCTAATCTAGCCAAAATATTTTTAGAAAATAATGCTTTTTTATCATCGATTTGTTTTTGTAATAATAACGCTACTTCTTTTAATAACTGATCTCCAGCTTCATGACCACAGCTATCATTAACAATTTTGAAGTTATCTAAATCCATAAATAACAAGGCATGTACTTTATCACGCAAAGCAGAATTTTGAATTAAATTTTCTAAATTAACTTTAAATTCATTACGATTATACAAACCAGTCAAATAATCATGCGAAGCTTTATAAGCAAGAATATTTGTCATTTCCCGATTTTTAGTCATATCAGAAAATACTAGCACTACTCCAATTATATTACCATTTCTATCTTTAATTGGAGCTGCCGAATCATTGACAGCAAATTTTTCATTAGTTTCCTTATTAATTAAAATTGTGCAGTAATTTCTTAGTTTTACTATGGGTCTTCCTTCTTTTACACAACGATGTAAAGGAAATTCAATTGATTTATTAGTTTTTTCATCTTGCAAATGTAAAACTTGATTTAAAGGTAATCCTTGAGCTTGTGAATTACTCCAACCAGTGAGTTTAGTTGCAACTGGATTTAAAAATTCTACTTGGCCATCAGCATCAGTTGTTATTACTCCATCCCCTATTGATGCTAAAGTTATTAATGCTTTTTCTTTTTCCGCAAATAAAGCACCTTCAGCTCTTTTAGCTTGTAAAATATAATGAATACGATTGCGTAATACTCCTAGATTTACCGGTTTAGTAATATAGTCAGTGACTCCAGCGACAAATGCACTATCAATTTTTTTCGTCTCAACAAAAGCGGTAATCATGATGATAGGAGTATGTTTAGCAGCTGGGAGTTTTTTTATTTGAATACAAGCCGATATACCATCAAGAATTGGCATATCAGCATCCATCAAAATTAGATCAGGATTATGAGCAATGAAGTAATCTATTGCCTGTTGACCATTTTTAGCCAATCTTACATTATAACCGTATTTTTGTAGTGCTTGTCGTAAAATGTCACGGACTAGTGCTGAATCGTCAGCTACTAAGATATTTACTGAATTGCTATTCATAATATTATTGGCAGCATACTGAACAATTTGGGTTTTTAGTTAATTTTAATTGATTAATTTCCATGTTTAAACCATCAATCAACAATAATTGTCCAGTTAATATTTTGCCCACTGTCATAATTATTTTCATTGCTTCTAGAGCTTGTAAACTTCCAATTAACCCAACCATTGGTGCTAATATACCTGTTTGGCTACAAGTTTCTGTTAAATCCGCATCACTTGAATATAAACAACGGTAACAAGGACTATTTATATCGTTTAGAAAAACGGCAATTTGACCTTCCATGCGAATTGCTGCTCCAGACACTAAAGGAGTTTTTGTTGTAACACAAGCGGAATTTATTGCAAATCGAGTTGGTAAATTATCACTACAATCTAACACTACATCTACTTGTTTTACTTGTTCTAATAGGGAATAATCTGTTAAACGTTGCTGGATTTCTATAACTTCAACAAGTGGATTTAATGCCAATAAGCTTTCACGAGCAGATTCTACTTTAGGTTTACCGATATCATCATTATTATGAATAATTTGGCGTTGTAAATTGGATAAATCAACTATATCAAAATCGCATAATCTTAATTGCCCAATTCCTGCTGCCGCCAAGTACATTGCAACTGGTGAGCCTAAACCACCTAGACCAATAATAAGAACTTTAGAATTATTTAAGCGTTCTTGACCTTCAATTCCAACTTGAGGTAACATGATTTGACGACTATAGCGTAATAATTGAGAATCATCCATTATGTGATTATATCATACCTAACAATGGTTAAATATTCTGTGTAAGTTGAGCTAATTTTTATGATAAACATGCTAAATGTTACCAATTAATCGGTATTTGACCAGAATCTTGCAGATACTTATTAGTTTTACTAAAATGTTTATTACCGAAGAAATTACGAGCTGACAATGGTGAAGGATGAGCAGATTTTAGAACATAATGTTTATTGGTATCGATGATATTACCTTTTTGATGAGCATAATTTCCCCACAATAAAAAAACCACTTGTTCTCTCTGGTCTGAAATACATTGTATTACTGTATCAGTAAATTGTTCCCAACCTTTATTTCGATGTGACGCAGCTTTATTAGCTTGAACCGTTAAAATAGAATTTAATAATAAAACCCCTTGTTCAGCCCATCTGGTTAAATTGCCTGAGGTTGAAATATCAATATCTAAATCTGCTTGTAATTCTTTAAAAATATTTCTTAACGATGGTGGTATTTTAATCCCATCATTAACCGCAAAACATAGTCCATTAGCCTGATTTTCACCGTGGTAAGGGTCTTGACCAATTATAACAACTTTTACTTGATTAAATGGGCATAAATTAAAAGCATTAAAGACTAATTCTATAGGCGGATAAATAATTTCAGATTCTGCATTGATAAAGTCTGTTAGTGATTGAAAGTTATTAAGCTTGGTCATTAATAGCTTTCGCCAAGATACTTCAAGTTGGGTTTGTAAGTTTATCATATATCCTATAACAGAAATAATTTTAAATGAATAATAAATTAGATTTTAGGTATTTATTAGCACAGTTTAAGTTAATCAGCAAACGATTTTTATTACAAAATTGTTTTTTATGTGGTGCTAGTAGCAATCAATTATTATGTACAGCTTGTTTGTCAGATTTACCTTATCAAACAATAGTATGTAGTCATTGTTCTAAACCTTTGGATTTCACTAAGCACTCATCTGTAGATGGTTTATGTAATCCATGTCAGCAAAATCCACCATTATATAATAATGCCCAAGCAGTTTTTTCATATATTTATCCCATAGATAAGTTAATTTTTGCCGCAAAATTTTCAGATAATTTAGCAATATTATATTTATTAGGGAAATTGATGGTTGAGCATTTACAATTTGAACCATGCCCTGATGTAATAATTCCTATTCCATTGCATCCCAAACGTCTACGACAACGTGGTTATAATCAATCTGTGGAACTAGCCAAATGTATAAAGAAATTTACTGGGATTCCGTTAAACTATAATGCCTGTCAACGTATTAAAAATACTCCTCCTCAGGTAGGACTATCTGCTCAACAACGCAAAGCTAATATCCAAGGAGCTTTTAAAATAAAGAAAATCCCAGCTAATTGGCAACATATCGTTTTACTTGATGATGTTATTACGACAGGAAGTACTGTTGAATCATTAACCAAGGAATTTTTACAAGCAGGTATACAAAAAGTAGATGTGTGGTGTTGTACTCGTCGTTAAAAATTAAACTAGATATTGTTTTAAAAGTATTTTTGAAATTGTAACTTATTATTTGTTTTTGTATTATAATAAACTATTTTAAACATTGAGTATATAAGAATCATATTTTTTAAAAAAGTTTAGCAGATAACAATATCTTTGCCAATGTCAAAATGTTTCTGGAATGAGGTATGATTTTCCGAAATTCTGATATTACTTAAGGTTTCGGGAAATCCGCTATGCTCCATTCCCGAAACAACTTTTGGCGAGGGTATTGAGATAACATTAATTTTATAAATTATGCAAATTAAAATATATTTAATCATTGAGTAATCTGAATTCCTGCTCTTCATTTCATGGCAATTAATCCTAAATAATGAAATGGTTTGAATTTAAATTGTAATTCTTAATTTACCTTAATTATAAGGAATAATAATGGCAAATAAGGAGCATTTAGAGATTTTAAAACAAGGAGTATCTGCATGGAACCAATGGCGAAAAACAGCAGCAGGTGCTGAACCAGAATTATCTGGAGCCAATTTAGCAGGTATTAATCTTGCTGATGCCAATTTGTTCCGAGTCAATCTTAATAAAGCTGATTTAAGTAATGCCAATTTAGCAGGAGCTAACTTATCTAATTCTAACCTCAGTGAAGTAAACTTTAATAATACCAATCTAAGTAAAGCTGATTTGAGTGAAGCTAATTTATCTGAATCATATTTGGCTAAAGCTAATTTAACAGGAGCTAATCTGTCAGAAGTAAATCTTACTAAAGCATATTTGATTGAATCATATTTATCTGGGGCTAATTTAACAGAAGCTAATTTATTTAGATGCAATTTATTTGAATCGGATTTATTTCGGGCTAATTTAAATGGGGCTAATTTATACAAGGCTAATTTGACTGAAGCTAATTTAATTGAAGCATACCTGACCGGAGCTAATTTATATAAAGCTGATTTAACCGAAGCTGATTTTTGTGGAGCAAAGCTTGATGACATTTGTATTGACAATGACCGCTTAAAATTATAAATAACCAAATTAATGTTATGGAACACATAATTATATATGTTACAATACAAATTTTTATTAATAAAGGAGAATTACAATGAATAAATATCATGGTTTATTAAAAACGATACATTGGCTGATGTTTGTATTATTTGCCGTTATTTTTGTATTTGGTATAGTAATGACTGAATTTAAAGAATGTTGTGAACCTTGGGGAATGTATGATTTTCATAAAGCTACTGGAGTATTAGTGTTTCTACTAATATTGATAAGGCTTGTAGTTCGGAAAAAAACATTAATACCACCTCATCCAGATTATGTTACACCAATACAACATTATATTTCTCAAAGTGTGGTGCATCTATTGTATTTATTAATGGTAATTGTGCCAATAAGTGGTTATGCGTTATCAAATGTACATGGACATCATGTTGATTTTTATGGTTTGCAACTTCCAATGTTATTCCCAGAAAATCCAGAATGGGAAGAAATCACTTCAGCACTTCATTATTACTTAACTTATTCATTTTTAGGTGTTTTTTCATTACATATAATTGGAGTAATTAAACATCATATCGATAAGAAAGATATATTGAGTAGAATTACTTAAGATATATAGATTAAAATTTGGCACTTGTAATATCTTGTTATCCTGATGAACCGTTTCACCCTTGCTACGCTTCTCCAAGTTGATATGGTGCGGGTTAACACTCAGGGTAACTAATCGTTGAAGCGGACACTTTGATATCCTTGTTTAGTGTTGCTTAACATAATGCGTTAGAAAGCAGGAAGCTTTTACCGCAATATTTTATACATCAAGTAGTATACTTATAAACAAATTAATATGCAAAAATGTGAGATAAACATAGTTTTAATGTCAAACGAGGCAGGAGTTCCTGGTGTTGCAGTAACAGTACGCTCTGCCCTTGATAATTGTACTGGAAAATGTAATGTTTTTATATTAAGTTCGAACATTTTACAAAAAAGTAAAACTAAGCTCAAAAATTCGTGGAATACTTCCAATATTGGGGAAGTTCAGTTTATCAATATAGATCAGAAGATGTTAAAACCTTTTCGAGCACTTTTACATCTTCACCATAAAGAAACCTATTTAAGGTTATTTATTGGAGATCTATTACCATCAGAAATAACTCGATGTATTATTATGGGTCTTGATTTGTTAGTGACAGATGACTTGTGCCAAATAAATCAACAAGATCTAAACGGCTACATTATAGCAGCTTCCTTAGATATTTCTGCTTTAAATAAGAAAGATCAAGAATATCGGCATCAACTGCATAAATTAAAAAATCCTAGCCATTATTTTAATGGTGATCTTTTGGTAGTAGATTTAGAAGCTTGGCGAAAAAATGGTATTGGAAAGCAATTAATTGAATATGCGGATAAAAATGCGGATATATGTTTTGCGGCTGATCAAGATCCTTTAAATGTTATTTTGGAAGATTGTTGGTTAAAATTAGAACAAAGGTGGAACTTATCCCAGTATGCACCTGAAATTCAGCTTGATCATAAAGGAATTATACATTTGATCGGTCCTTCTAAACCCTGGCATGCCGACTATAATTTTAAATTTAGATCACACTTTTTCAAGGTTTTAGATAATACAGCATGGAAAGGGTGGCGGCCTAATAGGATGTTTGGACTAACCGTTCTTTGGCGTAAAATATATCACAAAATACCGACATTTGAAATCATAGTAAGAAAGTCTCGTAAGGAATTTAAGGAATTATTGATTTACCTGACTGGGAAAAAATAGAATGTTGATACAGGGCGACCGTATTAAAATTTGCATAAAAGCAAAAAGTGGGTAGATACTCTGTTACTTGTCAAGCACGTAGGCTGGATTGATGAAAGTAAACCCAACATTTCATAACTTATTGATGATTATTTTCTGGGTTACGCTCCGCTAACCCAGCCTACCAAACTTATAATTTCCTCACAACCAGAGTAATTAAAAAATGCTTATAAATCATTCCATATAACCGCTAATACGACTGCTGAATTTAAGAATTTACCTTTGTTTCGGGAATGGAATGCAGTGGATTTCCCGAAACGTACATACAGCTTTAGTTTCGGTAAAATCGCTTTGCTCATTCCCGAAACAAAGGGTTGAAAGAAAAAAGATTAGATGAGTGGTTATCTCGTATTGAAACGTGGGAATTTATCCAAGAAGTTGAGGGGAAATATGGCGATAAAGTCAAAACCGAGATTCTCGGATTTGAAAAATTTATCAGAAATAACGGACAGTTAGAGTATTCTAAGTTTATCAAACAATTTACTACGATTAAATCACAACGTGGTGGAAAACCAGAAAATAGTGGTGTTTGGGAAAACCTACAAATTATGTTGGATTTGGCTATTTATCTTTCACCAACGTTTAGATTGGAAATGACTGACATATTTTTAGAATCCAAAATACTTGAATGGAGAGATATAGGAGGAGACAATTATATTTTTCTAAACAAACTGGGAAGATAAACTAGTTTCAATGATCGAAATGGAATTAATTACATCTTATGAACAATTAAAATTTTGGTAGTCCTGAACGAAGTAGTGGTAAAGAAATTAAATAATATTAGCATTATAATGATGAATGAAAATCCATATAGCTCCAATATGATTTGAAAGTTTTTTAGAGAAAGAAAGTGTGCTTCTAACAAGACGAGCAACTAAGTAACGAATTGAGATCAATACATTGTTTCATGGTGCAATTAAAACGTTCAATACAATTTTTAAGGCCAGTTTCTTTACCAACAGATTTATAACGTTTGTTAGGAAAAACTTTATCATATTCTTTCCAAAAATCTGTAAATAAAACAGCACATTGTCTATAGACAGGTGGTAATAGATTTCATAATCCTTAGCACCTATCTCTATTGCCAACGTAAGCTCCTACAATTTCTTTGGTTTTAATATCAAGCTAAATCCATTGTTTATTTACACCTCATGAAGAATCCCTACCCACATTGAGCGTATAAAGCCATGCTACTTCGTTGCATCACATTGGATAGTAACTGAAGTTACGCAAAGTAAAATAAATACTAGAATAAGAATAACTAACAAAAATAATGTTAGATAGCCTTCAAAACTTGTAGTTCGTGAAAAGCAGTTTTGATAGCTTTAAGATAT
>DAOUSL010000100.1 GCA_030627235.1 Thioploca sp. | reverse complement strand
TTGAGAATGATGTATGTGAACCATGTTTATAATCTTTCATTACAATATGATAACATCTTTGCTAAAGGTGGGGGGGGTTAACCCTCCCAAAAGGAGACAATAAATTAATACCTTTGCCAATTTGCTGGTTGTTTCGGGAATGGAGCATAGCGGATTTCCCGAAACTTAATTAATTAGA
Organism: Thioploca sp.; assembly: GCA_030627235.1. Taxonomy (GTDB): domain Bacteria; phylum Pseudomonadota; class Gammaproteobacteria; order Beggiatoales; family Beggiatoaceae; genus DRQV01. The sequence continues at coordinate 15,847 of DAOUSL010000100.1, read as the reverse complement.
TTAATTTCAATTTTTGGATAACATTAGTCGTATTTGGTTTAACTTTACGCCAAATATAAAAAGACTCAGCGGCTTGTTCCACTAACATTCCTAAGCCATCCAATATGTTAGTAACTCCTTGGTTTTTAGCCCATTGCATAAAAGGAGTAGCTGAATTTGCATACATCATGTCGTAACACCAACCATTTTTACTTATTAAACCGTCAGCTAAAGGTGGTAGCTTGCCTTGTAAACTAGCAGAAGTACCATTAATGATTAAATCATAAGACTGACCAGCTAAATCTTCATAAGAAGAAGCATTTATATTACCCAAATGAGCAAATAGTTCGGCTAATTTTTCGGCTTTTTCTACAGTACGGTTAGCAATTACACAGTTGGTTGGATTAGCTGTTAATAATGGTTTTAATATGCCACGCACTGCTCCTCCAGCACCAAGTACCAATACTTTCTTAGCCTGAATTTGACAATTATGATTTTTGGTTAAATCACGGATTAAACCTATTCCATCAGTATTGTCACCATGAGAAATACCTTGTTCATCAAACCGTATGGTATTTACTGCTCCAGCTAATTCAGCTCTTTCACTGCGTTTAGTTACTAATTTCCAAGCTATTTCTTTAAATGGAACAGTGATATTTAACCCTTTACCACCAGATCGTTGGAATTTTTTAACTGCATTTATAAAACTATCTTCTTGAATATCAACTAAAATAGTTTTATAACTTAATAATTGATTGGTTTGTTCCGCAAATAGAGTATGTATGAGAGGGGATTTACTATGTTCGATTGGATTTCCCATTACTGCATATTGGTCAGTTTGAATAGTCATCATATTGAATTATTAAGTGAATGTTATTTAAAATAATATCAGATTAATAACTATAATGCCAAAAAAAAGCCCCTCAACTGAAAGAAGAGAGGCTCCAACCACACATAAGGAGATACTATTTATATCAAGCAAAATATATGCCAAATTAAAATAAGATTCAACAAGTATTATATATCAGTTATTTTTTCATAGAGTTAACTAAATTTTAATCAATATTATAATTCTAAACTTCAGTTATAATTTTATCCAGCTTATAAATTACGGCGCTACCATGTTTTCTAGGTTAGTTAAAACTTTACCATCATGTGAAACTGGAACAATTTTAAATGTCATCATTCCAGCATCAGTTAAATGAATCCAGATACTTTGCCAGACATTTTTTAATACTCGCAATTTATGTTCATAATCTTTAGTTTGGAAAAAAATTATATAACTAGCTGTCCAAGCATCCACTTCTTGTACAACTAATTCATCTAACCAAATAATTGGTCTAACACTTTTTACTATATCCTGTTCAACCGCAAATATAGATTTTATCAAAACTTTCTCGACTTCTTTCGGATCATATTCAGCATGTACATATACGACATATTTTAGCCAATATTTTTTATCTGGATGACTAAAATTATGGATATTAGAAGTTGATACAATACTATTAGGAATGCTTAAAATATAACCATCTCTAGTCTCAATTTTAGTAACTCGCCAATTCATATCCACAACTTTACCATCATGATAATCAGCTATTTTTATCCAATTACCAATATGAAAAGAGTCCTCTAAGCTCAAGGCAATTCCAGCAAAAATATTAGATAAATCAACTTGTACCATCACGCCAAGTAATATTGTTACCATACCACCAGTTGCCAATAAGCTAGTAAATTGTTGTTCAAATATAAAACCAACAATACCAAAACCTGCTAATAAATAAATGACAAAACTAGTAAGAAAACGAACTAAATTTGGAATTTTGCGTTCGGTATTTTTTTCTAAAGGAATCCATACAAAACGTTCTATAGCAATAGTTATAAATAAAGCTGATACTAACCACCATAATATGTTGAAACTAGTAATAACAATCATTTTATATTGATTTATACTTCCCAACAACAGTTTGCCAGCTAATACTTCCGCTGATATCAACCATAAAAACGCAAAAATAAACTGGATAAACCATAGATATTTTAAATAATGTCCATGTTCATCCAATTTTTCATAACTAAGAAATCCAAGCATAATCGTAAATATGGCACTAGTAATAAAAAATATAAAAGTAAACTTATTCGGGATAATCACATGATAAGCATAAGCATTATTACCAATCGCAATTTCAGTATTGAAAGTAGAATATTCGACTGTATTAATTTGGTCTATATATTTGGGATTGCCTAAAATTTTCTTTTTGATAACTCCCTGAAAAAAGTTTAATTCTTGAATTGGCCATTTCTTAAAAAAAGATGTTATCCTTTGTATCTCTTTAATTTTTTCTGAAATTGCACTTTCACTAGTTACTTCCATACCCAATATATCTGTTACATAAATAAGCTTATTACGATCTAAACTACGATGATGGAAATTAATTCCTAACGAATATTGATTGGAAAAAAACCGTTTTGTGGGAGAATTCAAGCTTTCCTTAAATTGCCCCTTAACCTTATACAAGTGATAATTAATTTTACCTACCGATTCTTCAAATACAGGCTTATCTAACTCAATTGGTTCCACTGCATTTAAAAATTTAATTTCTTGTGGTTTAATATCACCTTGAAATCTTAACCATAAACGGAATTCCATTTGGTAAGACACGGTTGATTTACTACCATCAAAATGCGGCTTAAAATCACTAATCTTATCAAATTGCAAACCAGCATAAACTATATTGGTTTTATACATACGTTTGTTATCAATCAACAACATATGTTCATCAGTTGTATCAAAATAATCAGGTACAATTTGTAGTTGAGTAAATGCTGAAATTAGATTATTACTTTTATAAACTCCCATTGAAAGAGATTTTAAAGCATTACCATGTTCATCAAAATAGTTTAAACCAGTGCTACCGTCAACCGCTTCTTCAAATGAGTTGAATTTATCAGCTATTATTTCTCTGATTTTGCTTCTAATAATATTTAACGGTTGGTTTTTTTCAATCTGTTTAAGTGCTTCAACAATTACTATGGCTGCATCCAGTGCATAAAATGATGAGCTTAAAGGTTGTTCTTGATAAAATTCTTCATAAATAGCGCTAAAATTTTGGGCGTATTTATTAGCTGTGTCCAGAATGAAAGGAGTAGAAACATAAATTCCATTAGTATAATAACCAGGATTACGTTGTTCTTGAAAATCATCTTTAAACCCTTCGATAAACTTTTTATCTTCATAAGAATCTGGGGCTATTAGTAAATTTTTTATACGAGCCTTTTTAATTGCTTTTACTAACTTAACTCCTACAGTGGCATTAGTTGCTAAAAACACTAATCCAGCATCTGATTTAGTTTGTAATTCCATGACAATTCTAGGAATGTCAGCATCATTAGATAATAACCATTTATAATTAACTTTTAAATCAAGTTCATTCGAAGCTTGCTCAAACACGCTACCTAAATAAGAACCATAGGCCATATTAGTTTGAATAATACTCACTGCGTCTTGTTGTAAAACATTTTTTGCGTAATTAGCTAAAAAATTACCTTGTAAATTATCATTAAAAGCAGTGCGAAAATACCATTTATTATTTTGAGTAACTCGTAAATGAGTCGAAACTGGCGTAATAGCAGGGATTCCTTGTTCTGCGTAAATTTTCCCACCATTGATAGAGCAATAACTACAATTATGACCAATAACAGCGACGGCTTTACTTTTTATAATTTCTTTAGCTTTTCGCATAGCTTGAGCTGGATTATTTTGATCGTCAAAAACATCTAATATTACTGGTAATTTATTGATACCACCTTTATTATTAATCTCTTCAAAATATAGCTCAATTGCCTTTTTCATGGATTGGCCTATCATTGCATTTTCACCTGATAACGATCCAACAAACGCAATGTGAATAGCTTCTTTTTCTTGTAAAAAAAACCAAATGCCATTTATTATCAATATTAATATAATAATTACTGGCAGAATTTTTTTAATTATGAACTTAAAAAAGCTATGAATAATCGTAAAGATGTTGCTAGTAAAAGATGCCATATGTTAGAATTTACATTGAAAGTATATTTAGAGTATTATACAACGATTATATATAAATATATCATTAAATTTACACTTTTCATTTCCTTCCAAACTATTTGAACCAATTAATTCTTTTTTAAATGGTGAGCAATTTAATCTTAAAAATTTACTGGTTGAGTTGACAAAGCTAAAATTAAACTTCATAGATAATGAAACATTGGCTAGAGAAAGTAACTTGGGAATTTTATCTGGAGAAATAGGACGAGCTGGTATTCTAAACGAGTTAATAAAATCTGTCTTTTTAATTCCTGTTGAATCTGTTGATCCCCAATAAATTTATAGTAAGCAAACTGTTTAAAATCAAAATCTTTTTATCAACTGAAAAATGGTTTAAATCATAGTTATCTTTACGAATAATAGTGTTAAAAGCTGCTAGTTCTTCTGTTATTAATAAATTTTAATTTGGTTAAATGACAGGTTACGAGTTATTTAAAATAAATAATATAACATTTTACAAAACGTAAAATCTATAACTTCGTTAAACTATCTTAATTATTTATTCAAAATTACTTAACTATCTATGGAAACTTAATACTGGTTGGAAACAACGTTATTTTAATCAGCAAACTGTAGTTTATAATTTTAGTGGAGATAAAGGAATTAGTTATAAACCGACTAAAAATAGTTTAGCCTATTTTAGAAGCAAATTTAGATATCGATAAAAATTGGCAACATGCAGTTGGATTAGGTAGTGATATTGGGTTATTTGTTGATGTAAAACCAAATTGGCGGATATTAATTCAAGCGATTAATTCACGGTTTGCCTTAGATAAACAATCTAAATATTTATAGTATCGGTCAACAGATTACTTTTTACAGCTTAAATATCATGATAATTCTATCTCTCAAGTAGAATTAAGTTGGCATTGGTATTTTTGAAAATTATCTATCTTAGATACATAAAACATTAATTTTAAATAATTAAATTTTAGAATTGATTACTTTAAGTAATTTGTAAACCACCAGTAGGAAATTCCACCAGCAGCAGCAGCAGTGATGATTGGAACTGTAATTAATGCACCGACTACTACAACACCACTACCAACTGTAACTCCCACAAGGCTAGAGCTAGTTAATATTACTGTCATTACAATTCCAATCGAAGCACCTGCATAAGTGTTAAGACTAGATATGTCACAAACTAATTGATTTTCACAATCACTATACCAGTAATTATTCATCAGTTTAGCAGCCCCAAAACCAGCAATTCCACTCCCAACTAATACAATCGGACTGGTAGCAATTCCTGCATATAATCCACTAGCCATAATTCCACTATTAGTCCAAGTAGTAATCCCACCAGCTACTAGTTGTGGAAAGGCATAAGAATTAGTAGAAATAAAAAACATTAAACTACTAATATATAACCATTTTTTCATATTAACATTGTTCCCACGGTAAGTCACGAAAACGCCAACCACTAGCAGTACTACGATGGTGTTCATCATCTAATGGCCCTTCAAATCCTTCTGCAACATTATAAACATCATTAAAACCATCTTGAATCAAGGCATTGCCTGCTTCTAAAGAACGACGACCACTACGACAAATTAATATAACTGGAACTGCATCAAGATGACAATTATCTGAGTTATAAACTACTCCTCCCAACATTAATTTGCGTACATCAGCTGCAAATCGAGGATTAATTTTCCAATCTGGTTCATCAATCCAAGGAATATGAATAGCTCCTTTAGGATGGCCTATAAATAAAAATTCCATTTCAGAACGTATATCAAGAAATATAGCTTTAGGGTTATCTTGTACCATTTGCCAAGCATCTTGAGGTAAAATAGAAATTACTTCAATATTTTTTTCGCTCATAATATTATTAACGACTGTTTTGATAGAATCTTTTAGTAAAAAATTAGTAACTTAGTAAGCAGATTATAAAACAATAAGATAAATTATTCAAATATAAAGTTAACTACAGTTACACTTATTATAGCAATTCTTAATTATGAATGCTTAATTCTTAATTAAATTCAAAATAAATATCTATTATTTATATTGCTGTAGTTTATCCAATCGAAAAATGTTATAAATAAATCCTGAGTTATCATTCGGTTTAAATGTTATAAATATTAATAGTTTGATGTTCTAAGTTTCATAGGTTCTACCCGTGTTATGTTTAATCCTATTAAAGATGATTCCTATCATCAAAGATAGTTAAATATTCCCTAATCACCATCGAAGTCTACAGCACGAAGGAAGATGTCCAATGATTAAAAAATTGGCGAGAAGAAGTTACTAATATAGCAGTTATGGATAGGATCAATTTTACCTTAGCTGAATTGGAATATCAGTTGAAGCAGGAAGAATGACGCTAGTGCGTCTTGACGCACTAGCTTCGTATTACATTATTAATGTCTAAAATGACGCATTCCAGTAAATACCATGGCTATATTATGTTCATCAGCCGCTGCAATAGTTTCTTTATCCCGCATTGAACCACCAGGCTGAATTATCGCTGTGATACCAACACTAGCAGCTGCATCAATCCCATCTCTAAATGGAAAAAACGCATCCGAAGCCATAACTGAACCTTTAACTTCCAGTTTTTCATCAGCCGCTTTAATTGCCGCAATCTTAGCACTATACACCCGACTCATCTGACCAGCTCCAACCCCAATTGTCATACCATCTTTACAGTATACAATAGCATTAGATTTCACAAATTTAGCTACTTTCCATGCAAATAATAAATCCTGTAACTCTTTCTCTGTTGGTTGTCTTTCTGTCACCATTTTTAAATCGGCAGCTGTAATAACGCCAGTATCACGTTGTTGGACTAATAAACCTCCACGAATCCGTTTGAAATCTAAGTCTTTTACATCCAAACCCCATTGACCAGATTCTAAAACTCGTACATTCTTTTTAGTAGCTAAAATCGGTTTAGCAGCTTCATCAATATTAGGAGCAATAATTACTTCTACAAATTGACGATCAATAATGTTTTTAGCAACAGTAGCATTTAAAGTACGATTGAAAGCAATAATCCCTCCAAAAGCTGATGTTGGATCAGTTTTAAACGCCATATCATAAGCAGTTTCAATATCTTCTCCAATAGCAACTCCACAAGGATTAGCATGTTTCACGATCACACAACTTGGTTCAGAAAAAGATTTCACACATTCCAACGCGGCATCAGTGTCAGCTACGTTGTTATAAGATAACTCTTTACCTTGGATTTGCTTGGAATTAGCAACACATACTAAGCTAGAATTAGGTTCAGTATAAAAAGCTGCCTGTTGATGAGGATTTTCCCCATACCGCATAGTTTGAACTTGTTGATACTGAAGTGAAAGACTTGGAGGAAAGATATTACCAATACTGCCTAAATAATTAGCAATTAAGCTGTCATAACGAGCAGTATGAGCAAAAACTTTACTAGCCAGTGCAAATCTAGTGGCTTCAGTAACTGCACCAGCATTATTAGCCATTTCTTCTAATACACTGCTATAATCTTCTGCATCAACTACTACCGTGACAGCCGCATGATTTTTAGCCGCAGAACGTAGCATAGCTGGACCACCTATATCGATATTTTCAATCGCAGTAGCTAAATCACAATCTGGTTTAGCAATTGTCTGCTCAAAAGGATATAAATTTACCACCAATAAATCAATTGGTTTAATATCATTCTCCTTCATCACAGCTTCGTCAGTACCACGTCGTCCTAACAAACCTCCATGAACTTTAGGATGCAGGGTTTTCACTCGTCCAGCCATCATTTCTGGGAAGCCGGTATAATCAGAAACTTCCGTAACCGATATTCCATTATCTGCGAGTAATTTGGCAGTTCCACCAGTAGATAGAATTTCTATACCTTGTTCATTCAAGCTCTTAGCAAATGAAACAATTCCGGATTTATCAGATACACTTAATAGTGCTCGTTGGATAGTTGACATTATTACCTCAATTTTATGTATAATTAATACATTTTATGTAGATATTCTATTATTTGTCAAGGGATTAGTTAAATATATTTTAAAACTAATTAACCTATTCATGTTTTCAATATCATTACTTTATCCTATCAGGAAAAAATTATGCTAGAATAAAGAAACTATTTTATAGCGTTTTTTGATTGAATATGGTACGGTGATTCCAATCAAATGATTGATGTTTAACTCAATTTAATTAAAAACTAAACATTCATAATTAAGAATTGCTATAAATTGCACCTAAAATATATAGCTTATTTAATTAGGAGAAATTATGAAAAAAATTATCATTGCCATATTATTATGTTTGAGTTTTAACTTAAGTTATGCGGATACTACATATTATACTTTTATAATGCATAAACCTGCTGGAACTAATAACTGGCAACATTTTTATAATGAAGAAAAAATAGTCCCTGGATTATATCGTTTTCAAATTATCATGTCATCTGAATCTCCGGAAAATAAATTAACCAATTGGTGGTATGCAATTTGGGGAGAATTTAAATTTGTTGATGATCCTTTGGGTGGAGTAAAAATTTATGCTCGTAATACTATTAATGAGCGTAATTCTTTGAGTTCATGGGTTAATATAACTAAAAATTGGACGGCTATCCGGCAAAAAAGATTACAACCTATAATTAAGTTAATGAAAAGAAAACACCCTTTAGGTTATCCAGATCCAAATTTAATGCGGTTTTTAATTTTAAATAGAAATACTAATAATAGTTGGCAATGGCAAAATAAGACCTATCATCTGTATAGATTGCATTACTTTGATCCTGATAGTATGTCACAAAACGAATATAAGCAAGCTATATCTCATTTTATCAATCCTAATGAAACTCCAACTGATAATGTTAAACAGTTGAAAGCATGGCTTAATGATAAAGAAGATTTAACTTTATTAGCTCAACATGCTGGTGCATCCGGAGATAATTATGAAGAACTGCATGAATATTTTAGAGTATGGTTTAATAATTTATTAACAGTTAAAGAAATAGCTCCCGAACCAATTAAGAAAAGTTCTTCATTTAGTTATTGGTGGCTGTTCATAGCATTAATAATCATGATATTAATATACAGGAATAAGAAAATTTCCAATAAACTTTCCAGCAAACTTAGATTTTTTTGGAATAAAAATATGAAAATGGCTTTTAGAAAAAATATATTTTTACATTCAGAACAGACTATGAGTACAACTTCTTACCTAAATAAAGAAGAGGTTGAATTATTAAAAGTTGAAGTTAAACAGCTTAGAGTTCGTATTCATAAATTAGAAGAACAAATTAGAGGTAGTAAGTTTTCTCAAGATGATGAATTAAAGCAAGTTATTGTAGATGAAACAAATTATTTTCTTAACAAGCAATTCAATAATGATGTAAATAAGACTCTTGAATTGTATGCAAAGCAATTTTGGCAAGAATTTATTGATAATAATACTATTCCAGCTGAAGTTTCATCGGAACAGGAAGTAAGCATTCCAGCCGAAACTTCATTAGAAGTAAATATGCAACCAGACAAACCAAAATGAAAAAAGCTGTCATATTAGTTTCTGGTGGTTTAGATTCAGCCACTACATTAGCCATAGCTAAATCCCAAGGTTATGCTTGTTATGCTTTAAGCTTCGACTATGGTCAACGACATAAAGTTGAATTACAAGCTGCCAAACAAGTAGTTAAACATATTGGTGCTATAGAACATAAGTTTATCCACCTGAATTTAGATAGTATTGGTGGTTCAGCATTAACAGATGTTGATATTAACGTGCCTATTAAAGGATTATCTGAAGATATTCCAATAACTTATGTTCCAGCTCGTAATAGTGTATTTTTAACTTTGGCTTTGGGATGGGCGGAAGTTTTATCCGCTTATGATATATTTATTGGAGTTAATGCAATTGACTATTCTGGTTATCCAGATTGCCGTCCGGAATTTATTGCAGCTTTTGAAAAAATGGCTAATCTTGCTACTAAAGCTGGAGTAGAAGGTAATAAATTTAAAGTACATACTCCTTTGATAAATCTAAGTAAAGCAGAAATTATTCAACAAGGATTAAACTTAGGGATAGATTATAGTATGACTATTTCTTGTTATCAACCAAATGCAGAAGGTTTTGCTTGCGGTGTATGTGATGCTTGCCGATTACGCAAAGATGGATTTGATTCATTACAATCCACTGATGATCCGACTAAATATACCCGATGATGATATTCTCAAATAACTAGCTAAATTATCATTTTTGTTTTAAAACCAATAGAGTAATATCATCAAAAACTTTTTGTTTGCCAATATAATTTTTTACATCCGTTACAACAGTTTGTTTAATTTCTTCAGCCGTCTTAGACCAATTTTGTTCAATAATCTGGCATAATCGTTCTATACTATATTGCTGTTTTTCAATATTTTTAGCTTCAGTAATTCCATCAGTATATAGAACGATGCCAGCTCCAGATTGTAACGTTATCTTTCGATGAGATGTAAATTTAGATATATCGCTTTCTAAACCAATTATAAACCCAAGTTCAAAAGTATCAATTCGTTTTATTTTACCATTTATATCAACTAGTAAGACCTCTTCGTGTTGACCAGTTAACTGTAAAATGCCATTTTTATAATCTAATAATGATAAGGTTAAATTTTTATCAGTTGCCATCCGTTGGACATTATGATAAATCGTACGATTAACTATATTCAAAAATTGTTCTGGATCATCTATTCCAGCTAATAATAAAGCTCGAACTGTAGTTTGCACCATCAGCATTAGCACTCCACTCTCTAATCCGTGGCCAGTTACATCACCAATCCCAATTTTAATATGTCCATCATGATTTAAAACTTCATAGTAATCTCCTCCAACTTCGTCGGCTGGTTCCATAAAACCGGCAATATCTAAGCTGTCAATCTGTTGTAATTCCTCTGGTTTTGGTAAAACCATTTGTTGTAACTGTTTAGCAACATCTAATTCGGTTTTCATACGAACATTATCAGCCGTTAGAGATTTCAATGACAGATGAGTTTTTACTCTAGCTAAAAGTTCTTCTTTGGAAATTGGCTTAGTCATGTAATCATTAGCACCAGCTTCTAAACCTTGGACTAAATCTTCTATTTGATTCTTGGCTGTTAGTAATAAAATCGGCATTTCGGTTGCTTGCCAATTCTTTCTAAGTTGATACATTACTTCGTAGCCAGTCATTTTTGGCATCATGACATCTAATAAAATTACATCTGGAATTAAACCATCTTCTATAAATTTTAAAGCTTCATAACCAGAAGTTGCTTCTACAATATTATAATTTTGCATAGATAAATAGTTATGCAACACTTGTAAATTTATTGGTTCATCATCAACGATTAAAATTTTGGAAGCATTACTAGTTGGTTGGTTTATAAAATTGGTTGTTACAACTGGATTGGTATTAGTAATTATATTAGATACTTCATTGGAATTTGCTGATAAAGAGATTGCTATATCTTGGGATAATGGCAAAGTAAAAATAAATTTAGCTCCAGCTCCCAGTGTAGATTCTACCCAAATTTTACCACCATGTAATTCCACTATTTTTTTAGTTATTGCTAAACCTAAACCTGTGCCACCATATGTTCTGGAAGTAGAACCTTCTGCTTGTTCAAATGATTGAAAAATACTAGTTAATTTATCGGTTGGAATCCCAATCCCATCATCTATAATTGCAATCTGAATTTGTTCTTTAATTATACTAGCTGAAATTGTAATACTACCCTGTTCAGTAAATTTAATCGCATTACCAATCAGATTATGTAAAATTTGTTGTAACCGATTTTCATCGGCAAAGATAGCTGGTAAATTTACATCAACATTATTTATCAATTGTAAAGGCTTTTTATCCAGCATTGGTTTACTAAGAATTAATACAATTTCAATTATTTCTTGTAATGCAATTGGTTTCAGCTGTAGTTCAATATTTTTATGTTTAAGTTTAGAAAAATCAAGAATGTCATTTACTAAAGTAGATAGACGTTTGCCACTGTTAGAAATCATGATCAAATTAGCTTTAGTTGGCTCAGATAGTTTGCCAGTAACACCATCAATTAATGATTCTGCAATACCAATAATACCATTTAATGGAGTTTTTAATTCATGCGAGGTATTTGCTAAAAATTCATCTTTTAATTTAGATAAACGTTGTAATTCAGTATTTTGAGCATCTAAAGTGGTAAAAGAATCTTTTAAGCGTTTAGTCATCAAGTTAAATGAATCAGCAAGCTTTCCTAATTCATCAGTACTTTTTACCTCTATTTGAAAATCATAATTACCATGCAACACTTCTTCAGTAAAGCGGGATAAAACAGCTACTGGTCGCAAGATGTTAAAGTATAAAATTAAAAATACTATAGAAATAGTAATTAACATAATAGCAACTGCAATATTAGTGTATAAGCTATATGTTTCTTTGATATTAGCTTCTTCGGTAGCTAAATATTGTTCATATACAATTACTAAAGCTTCAACTTTATTAGCCAAGCGTTCTAATTGAATATCTAATTTAAAGATGTTTTGTTGAACTATTGATTCTCTTTGGGATAATTTGCTGGTTAATTCTTTTAATAGTAGATGAATAGCAATCAAATCAACCTGAGTATTATACAAATAATCAAGTATTTCTGGCTTATTTTCTAATTGCAGACTATTTTGAATTATTGTTTGCATCAAAGATACATCACTATTGATTTGGGTGATTACTGAATATTTAGTGGCTAAATCTAATTGTGACATAACTTTACTAGCAGATAAACCTTTGCTGGCATTTAAGAGTGCTTGTTCTGCTTGTCTTTTAATACTAATTTCTTCTAAACGTTGGATATTTTGGTTAAAAAACCACATCAGTCCAATAAATAATATGACTATAATGATTACTAAACTACCAAGTTTTAATTTGAGTGACATAATTTAATTTATTAATTTAAATCCCAGTTTTTTAAATATTTGTCTACCATTTACTCCAGAAATAAATTGGGCAAATTTTTTAGCTTCCATTTCATTTTTAGTAAAACTAGGAATTGCAATCCATATTTCTTGAATTTTATTAATCTCTTCAGGTATGTCAATTATTTTTAATTTATCTGGATTTTTCATCGCCATAGAACGCCATGAAATTACGGCATCAACTTCTTTATCTAATAGAAATTTCACACTTTCAGCTGTATCAATCGCAAACAGAATTACATTATTTTTAATTTTCTGTTCTAATATAGATTGGCTTAAAATAGCATTAGTAATTTTACCGATACTGGCCATTTTAGCATTAGGAAAACATAGCTTAATTCCTTCTTTAGCTAAATCATCCCATGAGGATATTTGCTTTTCATCTTTACGCACTATAATTGCTGGAATATGTAATGCTATCGGATACTTTTCAATAATAAAATCATCTTTTTCCAAAGTATTGATATATTTTTTATCTCCAGGCATAAATACATCGCCCTTTTGTAAAGAACGAATTGTTTGCTCTAAAATTTTAGAACCAGAAAAGGAATAATTTATAGTAACATGAGGGTTTTGTTCTTCATATATTTTTTTGATTTCTTGCATCGGTAATTTCATACCAGAACCAATATAAACCAGAATATTAGTTGCTTGGGGAGTTTTAATATAAATTACTCCTATTACAATTAATAACAAGATTATTATAGCAATGATTTTTCTCATAATTTATACCCCTAAAATATTTTAACTAGTATTATCTCATATCCTACATTATTCTTATATATTTAATATAAAATATTTCATATATTATTCCATAAATTTTATTTAAGAATACAATGTTTAAGAAGCTATGCTTCACTATTTTGTTCAGGATCGTCCATTACTTTATTCTGGACTACCCATGATGTATAATATCAATCTATAAATTCACTGATTTTTATAAAAAGTAGTTTATAGGATTTATGCAAAGTATTGTATACTAAAAAATATTAGTTTGTAAAATTACATTAAAATAGAGAAAAATATGAATTAAAATAGTTATTTACTCCCTTGATAATCTTTTAATATTAGTAAAAAAGTGAAAGATTCTCATAAAATACTTTCTAATGAAGATATTAATAAAAAATATAGGAAAGGTAAATTTTTTAAGAAACCTATTTTAGATATTCACATTGATAAGATTCCTTATCCTAAAATTACAATAACAGATAAAATCAAAGTAGCAGTGAGAATAGAGCTTACAATAAAAAAGAATCAGAAATTTTTTTATAGCCAAAACAAATAATTTATTTGGTGTCAAAGTTCTACCTTAACACTAGAATATTTCAAATTTTAAAGATAAAATAATATGAAAAATAATACAGAAGATCGAATATCTAAAGCTATTAAAAATGTGGTATCTGAGCTTATGGAAAGAGTAATGGATAAAGTTCTGATAAAAGATCCATTTATTAAAGAAAAACATCATTCAGCGAAACCATTATATGCAGCTTTAGTACCTGATGAAATATTTAAAGGTTCTCATTTTGAACGTAGATTTGTTACTCCATTTGGTGGTGTTTGGGAAAAATTAGCTAAAGTTGTAGCTATTGAATCTCATGGTAACTGTATTATGGGACATACAATTACTGGTGCGGTTAGTCATGAAAGTTTAAGACGAATTCAAGAAATATTAAACAAATTAGAGCATAAAGAAAAAGATAAAGAACGAGTTAAACCAAATTGGGAACAAGAAATAAAATACATAAGAGCTGGTGGAGGAGAATTAATATCTACATCAGTTGTTTGTGATATTTATATCGACAGTAATCAAACCGGAAAAAAATATGCTTTTGAATTGAAAGCACCACTACCAAATAGTGATCAAACAAAAGTAAGCAAAGAAAAAATATTTAAATTACTTGCTATGCAACCTAAAAAAGTTGATTACGCTTTTTATGCTTTGCCATATAATCCATACGGTAAAAAAGAAGATTATGCTTGGAGTTTCCCTTTAAGATGGTTTGATATGAAACACGATGTATCAGTTTTAATTGGTAATGAATTTTGGGATTTAATAGGTGGTACTGGAACTTACAGTAAATTTATTAGAGAGGTAAATTTGTTAGGTAAAGATTATAAAGAACGAATTTATAGAGAATTTTTAGATATTGAACCATCAGAATATTCTAATGATGGAGTGCTTAAATAATGGCTGGACTTTTTTCATTTATTGATCTTTTTTCTGGCATTGGTGGTTTTAAAATTGCTCTTGAAAATAATGGTGGAAATTGTTTAGGTTATAGTGAGATAAATAATGATGCTATAGAAACTTATTGTAAAAATTTTGCTGAAAATACATCAAGTAATTTTGGTGATATTACTAAAATTAAAGTATTACCAAAACATGATTTATTAACGGCAGGAGTACCATGTCAAAGTTGGTCGATAGCAGGTAAAAATTTAGGTTTTGATGATAATAGAGGTCAACTGTGGAATGATACCATTTATTTTTTACAACAAGCACAACCAAAGGCATTTATTTTTGAAAATGTAAAAGGTTTGGCTGATCCAAGAAATAAAGAAGCACTATCTTATATTTTAACTATAATAAAAAATGCGGGATACTATGCAGATTATTTTGTTATAAATTCTCACGATTATGGAGTACCTCAAAGTAGAGTTCGAGTTTATATAATAGGCTTTAAGGAAAAAGTTTTTTTTAATAAATTTAAACTTCCATCTACTGTAAAAAATATCATAAAACTGAATGATATTTTAGATATTGAGATATCTGATTTTAATATTTCAGAAAAACCCTTACAAAGAGATTTGTTTAGCAACTTTATTTCTGTTAACTCTATGAGTTTATCAAGTAAAAATGGCTTTAAT
>DAOUSL010000053.1 GCA_030627235.1 Thioploca sp. | reverse complement strand
AATGTAGGATGCAATGAACGAAGGGAATTGCATCAATCGTATTAATGCGACTCGAAAGATGTAATTCGTAAACTCATTACATCCTACAAAAAGTCCGTAATTAACTGTATAGCTTTGGGAAATTTCATGTCGGTAATACAATCATACATAGCTATTATTACTTGCGGTATTTAGGAAACAATGTCTATTGATATTAGTGAGTAAGATATAATAGTGAATATATTTATAATAGTAATCCACTTAAAATAAATTATCTAGTTTAATATTATTAAATAATCTGATTATAATATACATGAATGATTAAATTTTTAAAACAACATTTATCTATGATTTTGGTAATGTAAAATAAAATCTACTACCTTGACCAATTTTACTATTTATCCCGACTTTACCATCCAATCTTTCTACTATTTGTTGAACAATAGATAAGCCTAATCCATGTCCTTCTGCACGTTCCTGATGTAAGCGGGTGAAAGGGGTGAATAATTTGGCCTGAGCTTCTTCTGATAAACCTTGTCCATTATCTTGCACCCAAAAGCATATCATGTTGTCATCTTCTAGTATATCAGCTCCTAACTCTATTTTAGGAGGACTGCCACCATATTTCAAACCATTACTAATATAATTAGCTAAAATTTCTTCCACCCAAGGGGCATAACTAATAACGGTAGGAAAATTATCTGGAATTATAATTTCAGCCTTGCTATCTTCTATTGCATATACTAATCGTTCTTGAACTTGTTGAATAATTTCAGACATATCTAATGGTTGTTTGTCTAAAAATTCATCTTTGGTAGTTCTAGCAAACAACAATAAAGAATTAATAATATCTTCCATTTTATGACTAGCTTTAGCCACTAAATCAAGCTGTGAACGTAAATCAGCATTTAGTAAATTTTCTTCAGAACATATTTCTACTAATTCATCAGCATAACCAATGACTGTATTCAAAGGATTTTTTAAATCATGGGCTACTGTTCTAGAAAAAGCATCTAATTGTAAATTACATACTTGTAAATTTTGTTGTAATTTATATAGATTTAGGTGAGCATTGATTCTAGCCAATACTTCTTCCTGTTGAATTGGTTTGGTAATATAATCAGCAGCACCTAGCTCAAAGCCCTTAACTTTATCAACTGTATCTGCCAACGCAGTCATAAAAATAATTGGAATTTTCTTAGTGCTGTCTTGAGATTTTAAAATACGGCAGGCTTCAAAACCATCCATTTCTGGCATCATTACGTCTAACAAAATTAAATCTGGAGCTGCATATTCAGCTTTTTGGATAGCTCGTTTGCCATTTTGAGCAACTAATACTTTAAAACCAGCATTTTTTAAAAAATTGGTTAAAACACTGATATTAGCAGGAATATCATCAACAATTAATAGGGTATCACTCATATTTATTCATAATAGGTTAGCTTCAATAATAAACTTAATCATACTTTATGTAAATTTCAAGTATATTGCTCAATTACATCACAAATCTGTTCTTCTTGAAAATCTTTTGCTAATTCACGAATTTGATTGGCAAATATGGTTAGTTTACTATTTTCTTGTTCAAATTGTGCTAATTTTTCCACAATGCTATCAAGATCACCCATCATTGCTAAATCAAATAAAATTTTTGCTTGTTTGGATGATGGGCCTACCATTTCAACTGTTTCAACAGTTACTTCAGCTCCAGTTTCAATAGTGTTTTTTTCATAAATCCAAGTCAATTGTAAATATTTTTCCAAAGCTAGTAATAGTTCTTCAGCCCGAATTGGTTTGGTTAAAAAATCATCACAACCAACTTCTAAACTTTGCTGCTTATGGCATTCAAATACACTAGCAGAAATAACAATCATAATAATATTTTCAAACCATCATTTCAATCAATTTTTTGGTGATGGATAGACCCAAACCAGTTCCTTCGGCCCGTGTCATCTGATTACCAGCTTGTCGAAAAGGTTTGAAAATATTTTCTAATTCTTCAGGAGCTATACCTATTCCAGTATCCTCTACTTGAAATCGGATTTTGTGATTATGATAACCAACTTTAAAACTCACTCCACCATCTTTAGTAAATTTAACTGCATTACCTAACAAATTTATAATTACTTGTCGTAGCCTTTTTTCATCGGCTTGCACACCACTTGGTAAGTGAGATAGTTTTTCATAAATAAAAGAGATTTCTTGTTGCTTAACTCGCATTTGAAACATGTCAACAATATTTTGCAAAAAATCTCCAAGATGAAAAGCGGTCGGAATAAGTTCAATTCGATCTGCTTCAATTTTTGATAAATCTAATACATCATTGATTAAAGTTAGTAAATATTCCCCACTTTTATGAATAACATTGATTCCATCTAACTGTTGTTGATTTAAATTTCTATCTCGTTGTAAAATTTGTGTATAACCCAAAACTCCATTTAAAGGAGTACGTAACTCATGACTCATATTAGCTAGGAAAGTGCTTTTGGCTTTATTAGCAACTTCAGCTAATTCCTTAGATTTTAGTAGTTCAATTGCAGTCTGTTTTCGTTCAGCTATCTCTTTTTCTAAATTTTGATTAACATTTTCAATAGTTTTAGTGTGATCCAGTAACATTTGAGCTAGTTTAACAATCAAAATAAACAACGTTGAAGTTAATAATCCAGCACCAAGCACTACAAGTGGTAATGCTCCACCGCCTAATTGAGCTTGCAAAGCCTGCCATAATGCTAATGAAATAGTAGCCATACCAATTCCAGTTGGATAAACCAACCAATATGGAATATTCTTTTGTTCTTCAATCGCTCCTTTATTCCATGCGTAAGCTAATATCCCTATACCAAGCGTAACAAAACCTAATGCAGTATGTACTGCCATACGAGTAAGATTGCCCCAACCATAGGCTTTTTCCACACTACTTAAATAACCAGTAAATGCCACAACTCCTAATGCAATGACTAATGCTCCTAAAATCCCTATAGTTAAGGCCTGTTTTTTAGTTTGGATACATTCACTTATGAATAAGATGGCTAAACCAGTTAAACTAAAACATAAAGCAGTATTTGGAGCCATACGACCAGGTTGAGAACTTTTAACCGTAACATAATGTTCCATCATTAACTGATCAATATATAAATTCACTCCAAATATATATTCTATTAGAGTTAATATTCCAATTGCTGTTGTCAAAATCCCACAAAATATTGCCAGTTTTTTATATTTAAATGCTACAAATAATCCGCCTAAACCACTGATAAAAAATCCTAAAGCAGTATTATATTGCATAGGTACAAAGCTAGGTAATACTTGAATTAGAGTGGAATTATGAGTGTACCAACCAAATAGGACCACTATCCCTAGCATAGTTGATAATCCAGCTGTGGTTATTATGGTTAAAGATAATGATCTATATAAAAATTTTTCCATTAAAATTGCCTATTTAATCTTTGTACAGGATAAAAAATTGTAGGCTGGGTAGATTGATAATGAAACCCAGCATTTTTACTATATATAAATTGAATGAGTTATTAAAAAATGCGTGTTGTGAAATTAGTTGTTAAAAATTATTATAAACAAATTATCGGTTTTATACTCGATTATCAAGTTTTCTTGTAGAGACAAGGCATGCATTGTCTCTACATCAAGATGCCAAATTCCTGTTAAAAAACTTGATAGTCGAGTTTATATGGGTTCCTTATTAATTACTCCTAAATGCACTGGAAAATTACCATTTACTCGATCTTGAAAATAATGAGTTAGAGTACGATGAATAGTCATAAATGCTAAATTTTCCCAAGGAATTTCATCTTGAGTGAATAGTTTCACTTCTAAGCTTTCTATCCCTGGTGCAAATGTCAAGTCACGTAATTTAGCTCTAAACATCATATATACTTGACTAATATGCGGTAAACTAATAATTGTATATAATTCAAGTTGTTCAATATTTGCTTCAGATTCTTCCCAAGTTTCTCGAGTTGCACCTTGTTCTACAGTTTCATTATTTTCCATAAAACCAGCTGGCAAAGTCCAAAACCCATGACGAGGTTGAATTGCCCGTTTACACAGCAACACTTTATCTTCCCAAACTGGTAAACAACCAGCAACAATTTTGGGATTTTGATAGTGAATAGTGTGACAATCTTCGCATACAATACGAAGCATATGATCACCTTCTGGTGCTTTGGATACGAGTTGGGCAGAACCGCAATTGCTACAATAATTCATAGTGGGAAGGATTATTAGATTGGCTGATATGCTCCCTAGGGGAATTGAACCCCTGTTTTCGCCTTGAGAGGGCAATGTCCTAGGCCACTAGACGAAGGGAGCATTAGAAATGCTATTCTATTATATATCTACAGGTTTGTAAAGATTTTATCCATTATGTATAATAATCTATCCAAATCGGTATAAACTCCAAATTACGTGAGAAAACCATGATATTCACTAGCATAAACAAAATAGAATTACCAGAAAAAATAGAAGTAGGCCAAGATTTCACCATAGTTGTCATAGCTGACGGTGAAATACCTTTCGCTCAAATTATTATTCGCCATTCAGACGGTTGGGAATGGATTGTGAAGGATAAATATATTAAATATAAAGGTGATTACCGCTATCAATTCCAAATTCCAACTACTGCTTATCATGCTGGTATGGCTAATTTACAAATTGAAGGTTGTAAAATTGCAAATCTATCTAATGCTAGTGAAGATGACTGGATTACTGTATTTCGAGATATCCAAATCATAGATTCAAAACCAGTGGAAAAACCAATATCACCAAGTATAACTTTAGGCGAAAATAATCAGCCAGTAGTATATTTTGGCATTCATAAACATATGCACCAACCATATTATAATGCTACTGATACAGATTATTGGGATGGTGAGAAAGATGATATTTTTGGTCAACGAGGAGGCCCTTATACACATTTTATCCCAACAGCAGTCCAACAATATATTGATGGTGGTCTTAATCATGCTGGATTATCAACCAGTTGGTCTGGGTCATTAATTGAACAATTAAATCGTTGTGGAGAAACTGGTCGAAGTAATGGTGCTTTTAATAATTGGAATCAAAGATTACGAGAATTAGCTCAGACTAAAACAGCTTTTGGTAATCCACGTATAGATTTTTCAGCTTTTGGATTTTTTCATCCATTAATGCCATTAATTCCTAATCGAGACATTATTGGTCAAGTAAAATTACATCGCCAAATTATCCAAGAAGCTTTTGCCACTGAAGCTAGTGACGTAATGTTCCCACCTGAAACAGCTTTTCAGCCACATATGATTCCTGCTTTAAAACAAGCTGGGGTTAATGCAATTATATATGATTCTATTCACCATTTCCGAGCCTGTAAAGATTATCCCTATGCTGGTAGTTCTGAAGGTATGTTGCCTCCTAACCAAGCAGATCAGGAAAATCCTGCTGCTAATGACTGGTTAAATTTAAATAATATTTGGGCTCCTAGTAAAATTTCTCCACAATTATTAAAGCCTTGTATGTTACGTTATACCGATCATGTTGGTAATAGCTCAGAAATAATTGGTGTACCAGCAGAACGTTATTTAGGTAATGAAGATGCTCGTGGTGGTTATGGTGCTTTACAATATGAATCTGTAATGGGACAAATTTATAATAAAATTCAGCCAACTTTCGATCCTAAACATCCTCCTTTCTTTGTACTTCATTCAGATGGAGATAATTATGGTGGTGGGGCTGATAGTTATTACACTTGTAACACTGGCGGTTTGGTCAATATGTGTCAAACTGATACTCGATTTCAGCTAATTACCATTAAAGATTACTTACATAAATTCCCAGTTGATCCTAACAATATTGTTCATGTAGAAGCTGGTTCTTGGGCTGGAGCAGATAATGGAGATCCACAATTTACCAAATGGTTTTCATGGGCAGAAAAAGATTATTCCCCAGATTTAAATAGTTGGGCAGTATTAACCGCTTTCCAAAATATTATACATTCTTTTGAGGATAGTAAATTAGAACAACATTTATTAGAATCTCTGCAACGGCTACTTTACACTGCTGAAACTAGTTGTTATTGGTATTGGACTGGACAGGATGTTTGGGATGCTCAAGTCACTAATGCTGCTAATAAAGCTATCGCAATGATAGGAAGTAACATTGATAAGCTTACCAAACAAGATCAAACTGGCCCGACTATCTTCATGCCTTGGGTACGACCTGCAAATCCAGGTGGGAAAGATTGGGGACAAAATGGATTAACTGATGCGGTTAAAGAAGCAACTTTTCGTACTTTTGTATATGATATAACCGGAGTAAAACGAGTCTTACTGCATTATTACTCTGATCCACAAAAGAAATCAACTATTACTATGAAAGATTGTGGTGCTTATCCATCCAGAACTAACCCAACTACAGTAGCTACTCAATATCAAGCTGTTCTGCCTGCCAATACTGGTAATATCAAATATTATATTGAGGCTATTGATAATAAAGGTAATATTTCTTACAGTCCAGTCGGAAGGATTTGTATTTAAACGATTCGATTAGACATCATTCCTAAATAAAATTATATAAATGTAGGATGCAATGAACGAAGGGAATTGCATCAAGATGTAATTCGTAAACTCATTACATCCTACATAAAGTCGGTAATAAAATTATAAACTATTAATTTAGTTGAAAAGTAGAAAATTATGCCATAAATAGAACTCAATAATTCACATAAGCTCATTGAGCTATAACCAAGGTAATAAATAATGGCTATTACAATCACAGAAAAAGCTGCTAAACATATTCAAAAAAGTCTTACTAATCGTGGTAAAGGTATAGGTTTGCGAGTAGGGGTTAAAACTTCTGGTTGTTCTGGTATGGCTTATGCTATAGAATTTGTTGATCAAATTGAAGAGCATGATCAAACATTTGAATCACAAGGAATTAAAGTTATTGTTGATCCAAAAAGTCTAGTTTATTTAAATGGTACTGAACTCGATTATGTAAGAGAAGGTTTAAATGAAGGATTTAAGTTTAACAATCCTAATATCCAGGATCAATGTGGTTGTGGTGAGAGCTTTACTGTATAATGGAAAATTATTTTACAATTTTTGATTTACCACAATCTTTCGATGTAGATATTAATAAACTTTCTGCATATTATCGGGATTTGCAACGTATAGTTCATCCTGATAAATTTGTTAATGCTCCAGAAAGAGAACGACGATTGGCTATGCAAAAAGCTGTACAAATTAATGAGGCATTTCAAACTTTAAAAAATCCTCTCAAATGTGGACTTTATTTATTACAGTTAAACGGTATAGATACTGATAATAATCCTCAAATGGATGGTGAATTCCTGATGATGCAAATGGAATTGCACGAACAGCTGCATAGTATTAAACAACAATCTAATTCTATTGATTCTATAAATGAATTTTTACAGAAAATCGAACTTGAGCAACAACAATTAAAATCATCATTAAGTAAACAGTTTGCTCAAAAGGATTATCAACTTGCTCAGGATAATATATATAAACTCCAATTTTTTACTAAACTAAATCAAGAAGCATTAAAGTTAGAAGAAGAGTTATTATAGGCGAATTTAATTAAGAATTACTATATAACTTATGTTACACAGGGTGTATCTAAAATAAATTCATGTAAGATGCAATGACCGAAGGGAATTGCATCAAGATGTAATTCGTATACTCATTACATCCTACATAAAATCAGTAATTAACTGTATATATTAGCTATATTTCCTTATTTAGGAAACGATGTCTATTCTATATTACATCAATTCTACCATATATATTTAAAATCAGTCTGCGGTAACATTAAGTTATAAATAAAGTTTTCATTAACAGCAAATATTTTTATAATATAGAAAATCATTATGTTAACTCCTGTCATACTTTCTGGTGGGGTAGGAAGCCGTTTATGGCCTTTATCTCGCGAACATTATCCCAAACAACTATTAGCTTTAGTTGGAAAAAATACTTTATTGCAAAATACTATTTTACGTCTAGCAAGTATTACCGAACAAGCAAAACCATTAATAGTATGCAATGAAAAACACCGATTTTTAGTAGCAGAGCAATTACACAATATTAATATTGAGCCAGCCAATATTATTTTAGAGCCAGTAGGACGAAATACTGCTCCAGCTGTAGCTGTTGCCGCCTTTGCCGCTCTAGTTAAAGACCCAGAAGCAATATTAATGGTGTTACCAGCCGATCATTTGATTGCTGATGCCGCAAAGTTTTGTCAGGCTATTGAATCTGGAATAAAATTGGCTGAGGCTAATTATTTAGTTACATTTGGGATTGTGCCTTCTACTCCGGAAACTGGTTATGGTTATATAAATGCCTCAGATTTTATAGAAGACACTATTGCTTTATCAGTAGAAAATTTTGTTGAAAAACCGGATTTAGAAACGGCTAAACAGTATTTAGAATCTGGTAAATATTACTGGAATAGCGGTATGTTTCTATTTAAAGCTGCTAAGTATTTACAAGAATTAGAAAAATTTGCTCCTGATATTTTAGGAACTTGTCGATTAGCAATTGATAATGCTTTGGAAGATAAAGATTTCTTACGCTTAGATCCAGGGGCTTTTAAAGCTTGTACAAGCGATTCAATTGATTATGCGGTTATGGAACATACTAATGCAGCAGTGGTTATTCCATTAGATGTTGGCTGGAATGATGTTGGTGCATGGTCATCGTTATGGGAAGTTAGTGATCAAGATGATAATGGTAATGTTATTTTAGGGGATATAATTACAGAAAACGTTACTAATAGTTATCTACGGACTGAACATCGTTTGTTGGCTACCGTAGGAATACAAGATTTAATCGTGATAGAAACTGCCGACGCTGTGTTAGTTGCTCATAAGGATAAAGTGCAGGATGTTAAACAAATTGTTGCCAAATTAAAAGCAACTAAACGAACTGAAACAGAATTACATCTTAAAGTATATCGACCTTGGGGATATTATGAAACGATTGATATTAAAGAACGATTTCAAGTAAAACGGATTACAGTTAACCCTGGTTCTAGTTTATCTTTGCAAATGCATTATCATCGTTCTGAACATTGGGTAATTGTACAAGGCACAGCTAAGATAACTAAAAATGATGAAGTGTTTGTTCTTACTGAAAATCAGTCTACCTATATTCCAATAGGCACTAAACATAGATTAGAAAATCAAGGTAGAATTCCACTAGAAATTATTGAAGTTCAATCAGGTAGTTATCTTGGTGAAGATGATATCGTCCGTTATGAAGATGTTTATGGACGAGATAGTTAATAGATATCTTTCCTAAATACCGAAAGTAATATAGCTTAAGTATGATTGTATTAACGACGTGAAACCCAGCAATACTTTGATAATACTTATTAAAATGCTGGGTTTCATTATAGTATTTTTCAATTAAGTGATATACAAAACTGGTATAATAATTAAAGATATAGCAAAAGCATACTCAGAAATGGGGGTAAAAGTTCATTATGATGAGGAGGCTATGGCTATGATTGAAACTACTGGAGCAGTTTATGTTTTATTAAAACAATGAAGATTATGTCCTGTACATAATCGCTTTGTTTAAAATGTGCCAAGCAGCTTCGGCCATTGCATTGCCTTGTCGATCTAAAACAGGACTAACTTCAGAAATTTCCAGGCAACATAGTTTGGAGTTTTGTGCAAAATATTGAATCAATTCGGCCACTTCCTCTACAAATAAACCATTGGGTTCTGGTGTTCCTGTGCCTGTTGAAACTACGTCACAATCCAAGACATCCACATCGAAAGAAAGATAAATTTTTTCACAATGTTCTAATTTCTTATAAATGGCAGTAGCAATTTTTTCAATTTTATTTTTTCTAATTTCTTCAACAGTATACAACTTAACATTTAAGTTTCTGATTAATGCAGAATGTTCTGGTTTAAAATAACGTACACCAATGAAAACTAAGTCTTTGGGTAATACTTTCGGTGCAATACCGCCCAGTTCTTTTAAGTGTTGCCATTGTTTTTTAGTTTGTTCAGGCAAATCATTCGGCGTTTGCTGAATAAAATCTCTAGCTTCTGTATCTAAAGCCAATGCCGCACCCAGTGGCATTCCATGCATATTGCCAGAATGGGTGGTGTAAGGAGAGTGTAAATCGCTATGTGCATCAATCCAGATTATACCAATACGTTGTTCTGGAAAAGCTTGTTTTACCCCTGCAATAACGCCCGCAGCAGAAGAATGATCAGCAGAGATTACAACAGGAAAATGTCCATCTTCTAAAACATCAGCCACTGTATTACACGCTGTTTGACAATTCTCCAAAATATAGCGTAGCCATTTAGCTTTTTCATGCCCGGGAGATTGATTTTTTTTAGCTAACAAATAGTTTCTTTCTGGCAACTTAATGATTTCATGCTGAGCAAAGAAATCACTATTGCTTTTATGCGCCGCCATTTTAATCGCATCGGACCCCATGCTCGCACCCAATTGAGCGCAGCCTAGCTCTGATTTAATTTCAATAAGCTTAATTGCTTTCATTTCTTTAAAAGTCTAAGCATGGCTTCCAGGGCAATAAAATAAGAATCCATACCAAAGCCTTGCACAATCCCCTCAGCGGCTTCTGCCAGCACAGAATGAATTTGACGTTTTTCAATGTTGGTGATATGAAGTTCAATATAAGGTGGGTGGATTTCTTTTAGGCAATCTCTGAGTGCAAAAGCATTATATGTAAAGCCCGCCGGATTGACTAATACACCATCTACACCTTGTTGAACACCGGCATAGACTTTATTAATGGTTTCGCCTTCAATATTGCTGTAAAAAATATCCAGTTCATAATTGAAATCCTGTGCATGTTTATACAGCAACTTATCAAGTTCAGCCGCAGTCATACTCCCGTAAGTTGTGCTTTTTCTATAGCCTAAATAATTAAGATTAGCCCCTTGAATTAGTAATATCTTCATTAAATATCTACATCAATTAATTGTTTATTGAGTTTATTATCGGGCAAAGATTTGATGAATGCCAAACTATCATCCGCATATTTTTCCCAAATCATTTCTGCCCAGTTTTGTTCCAGATTTTTTTGTCCGGAAAATGGAAATAAAAAAGCATATTCAGGATTATTTTCTAAATGAATAAGATTATTAATATCTACATCGCCTATCTGAATATCCGAACGTCTATCTTTAAGCAAAGATAATAGTGCTAGCAATTGTGTATTGCCACCGCCAAAACCATAACCTTTAATTGCTCCATCGATAAAGTCTGCACCATTGTTTAATGCTGCTTGCACATTTTCTATCGCTAAACCTTGGTTATTATGCCCATGAAAACCCAAGTTTTTATCCCAATGATTTCGGAGCATCGTAAATAATTCGGCTGTTTGTTCTGGATGTAGTGTGCCTCTGGAATCAGCGATATATAACATATCAGCACAATCTTTATCGATCACTTTATCCAACATCCAAAGAATTTCATCTTGGGTAAAAGAAGTAATACTTGTGAAATTAATACTGCAAGGAATATTAAGTTTTTTGACATTCACTGCCATTTCAAGCTCATCTTCAAAAGCATCTTCTGTGCAAGCAATACGGATTAAATCAATATAATCAGCCGTTTGTTCTAACATACTTTGATAATATTTATCATCTGAACGTAACATCACGCCGAGTTTGGTTTCAGGACGCATCGTATTACTCATGAGTTCAAGATATGCTTTTGAACATTGCAAGGCTAAGGGTTTATTCGTGTCACTATGCAAATACCCTACTTCAATAACATCGACTCCAATTTGGGACAAATGCTTCACCATATTGACAATATCTTGCGTTTTAAATTGCCAACCATTCAGATAACCTCCATCTCGAATGGTGACATCAACAACTGTTGGCTTCTTTTCAAATTTAATCATGATCTAATTTACTCATGTAATCAGCTAGGGTTTGTGTAAATATTTGTACACGACGTTGCATAGATTCTTCGGTATACCAAGCGCGTCTAGGGGTAATTAGAGTGTTAGGTAGTTGTAAGAAATCTTCATTTTCATGATGGATATCCATGCCTGCATAGGATACATATCCAATTTCCAGAGCATGTTTTAAGGCAATTAGATCAATTAATTCATCAGGAGAAATATTGATAAGCATGACACCTTTTTTCATTTTAGAAAGTGATTCTTCATTTATAAGGTACTTAGCTTCATTGTTCATGGATAATGTAAGGAAGACAATATCACTTTCTTTTAACAAACTGTCCAAGTTGACTTGCACGCCTAAATCGCTAGGTGTAGGACGGCGGTTACAATATAACACCTGCATTCCAAAACCTTTAAGCATGGTAGCGACTTGTTTACCGATGCTGCCTAAACCAATAATGCCTGCTTTACGGTTAAACAATTCTATGCTTTGGTGTTCAAAGATTTGAAAATCCCCAGTTCTGACTTTGCTGTTGAAATCAACAATGCGTTTAGCCGCACTCAGCATCAGTGCTACTGCATGTTCTGCAACTGAGGTGCCTGTATAATTTGGTGTGTTTAAGATTTTGATGTTATTGGCTTGGCAGTAATTTTTGTCAATGTAATCAGTGCCAATGGTGATGGTGATAATCAGTTCAAGCTTTGGCAACTTTTTTAAGTTTTCTGCATTCAAATCCATTAAAGTAGTAACTAATATGTGTGTTTCAGGGTTGTCATGCAACGCTTTTTCTAAGGAGAATCCACCAAGATGATCTTGACACCAGATCATGTTGATATTTTTAATACGATCAAATGAATCTTCTGGATAAGGTTCGCGGTTATTTAGAAACAGACAGTTTTTAATCATTTTTTTATAATCCTTGGTTCTTTAATACAGAAAATACCCAGTAGTGACCATCTGCTTCTTGCCCTAAGTAGGGTTTGTTCATGCGGCAATCTATTAATTCGATCATGCCTTGTGCGACCAACTCCTTGTAAAATCCATTAAAATCATAAGTATCGTAATAGGTTGCTTTTATGGTCATTACAATCATGCCACCCACTTGAGTTACTTGTATGAGCCATTTTAAGGACAGTGGCTCAACAAAATCTAATGCAAATACACCACAACAAATAGTTAAATTATATTGATTATGCAGAAAAAACGGCAAGTGGTTTTGTAAATTAATCCAAGGAATCAGGGTTTGATAAGCATGTGTCTTATGTGCTTCTACAATCATCCCTTGGGATAAATCAGTACCATCAATATGTTGAAAACCGTGTTCTGTTAATTTTGGTAAAGGCGTTTCCTCTTTTAACCCATTTGAGCATATTGATATCCAGCTTAACTGTGCAGATTTAAGCAAGCACATAGGGTATGGTGATATTAATGGATTACTGAGTTTACGTCTAGCAATTTGTGATTATTATCAAAACCATTTTGACTATGATTTGACACCTGAGTGCGTCTGCATTACTGATGGCGCATCGGGCGGATTGCTCATTGCTCTGGCTATGCTGCTGAACAAAGGCGGTGAAATTATTTTGCCAGCTTCCTGCTATCCTGCTTATCCTATACTGGCGCAATTATTTGGAGTCAAATGCCGTTTTGCACCGTTGAAAGAGGATTTTAGTCTTGATGTTGAACAAGTCTCTCGCTTGATTTCTCCTAAAACGCAAGCGATTTTGGTCAATTCGCCTAGTAATCCGCATGGGGCTATTTTATCTGTTGAAGAATTAGATTCTTTAACTCGTTTAGGTGTTCCCGTCATTTTTGATGAAGTTTATCAATCACTGTCCTTAACAGATGCACCCATCCCCAGCGCAATCCCTTTTACCGATCAACATGTACTGGTCAATAGTTTGTCAAAATCCTTATCTATTGCGGGTTTTCGCATTGGCTATTTAATTGTACCAGAAAAACTGACGCAAACTATGACTAATGTTAAAGCCGTGGTGAATATGTGTACCAGTTTACCGAGTCAAGTGATTGCAGAAAATTTACTAGGGTATTGGGATGAGCTTGTTAGCAAACATAGAGCTATGTTGCAACAGCATTGGCTACTTTTTAAGCAGCAGGCAGATCGTCTTGACTTAAAACTCTGTACCCAGCCGAAAGCCGGGTTTTTTGCGCTACTTGATGTTTCCCAAGTATTGAAACAGACCTCTAAAACCGATATGCAGATGGCGCAAGAACTGGCTCAATACTATGCGCTGAGTTCTTCACCGGGACTGGATTTTCAAGCACAGGATTCGGCTTTTTTACGTTTGAATTTTGCTTGTCCCAGCCAACAGATTGAAACAGGTTTGCAACGTTTAGCAGATTACTTGGGCGTATTGGAAAACAACCCAGAGTCATTAGAATGCGCTATGTCGTCGTATGACGTATAAATATACCGCCGAAGAAACCTACGTTAAAGTGCAAGATTGTGGTTTTGATATGGTTAGCCAATGGTACAATTGATGGATAACTTGCGAGTCGAGATTTGTAATCTCGACCCAACGTTTTGATTATCTTGGTCGTTTCCCAAAACGTTAAGGTTACAAGCCTTTACTTGTAGTGTTATTCAGTAAAAACTAAATAGGATTATAGATATGCCTAAAGAGTCAACCAGAGCATTGAGGCTGGGTAGTCCTGCGCCTGATTTTTCATTGCCAGAACCCATGACAAGTAAGTGGTTTTCGCTAACCAATTTTGCAGGTAAACCGTTGTTGGTGATTTTTATCACCCACGACTGTGTGACGGTCAGCCTGATTCGTGAGGAACTGGTGCGCTTTGCACTGGAGTATCAGGGTAAGGGATTAGAGATCGTTGCGATTAATCCGAATGAAGCCAGTAGTGCTGATGAAATGACAGCTATAAGGAACTGTTTATGAATAAAGAGACAGAAATAGTAACCATGAAAGCCTATCCTGAAATATATAAAACCTTGATGGCAGACATTGGTAAATATAAGTATCTTTTACGAAAAAATTATAATCAAAAATTTCTGCAAAATTTAGATAATGCTATAGAAGACCTCAAAAAGGCAGGTTATTTTGACCAGCGATTACGTACAGGTGATTATACCCCTGACTTTACCTTAAATGCTTGTGAAGGGCACTCAGTTTGTTTGTCAGAAGTATTAACGAAAACCCCTGTTGTACTAAGCTTTTTTAGAGGTAGATAGTGTGGCTATGATACTCGTGAGTTACAGTATCAACAATATTTCTACCAGCAAATACATAAATATGCACGCCTTATTTCTATTTCTCCTGCATTACCTGAATATATGCGTGAAGTAAAAATTGACTATAATTTAAAATTTGACATATTGTGTGATGAATACAATAATATTGCAAATCTATTTGGTATCTCTTATCCACTGCCTGATATTGTCCAAAGTATTTATGAATCAGGTGGGTTAGATATTACTAAAGAAAATGGCGATGATTCTTTAATTATTCCATTGCCAACAGTATATGTTATAGATAAGCAGGGGAAAATCATTATGGATTTTTATGATCCAGATTACACAAATCGCCTAGAACCCAGTGAAATTGTTGAGTTCTTAAAATCTAATGTGAATATTTTGGGTGATACAGATTAAATAGGTAGCCGCTTATGCCATTGCCATTGATTTTCGTGGGTCTTGCTTTAGGGAGTGCGGCTTCTTTTTTAGCCGACAAAGTTCCTAGTAAAGTCAAGCCATTTTATTTATGTAATAAACAATGCAGAAAAACTAAATCCCGCTCAACTAAATTTTCTAAAAATAAGCCTATATCTGTTGCTGAAGCCGAAGCAGCACACCAGCAAGGTATCGCCCTCAGCGCCGCTGGACTGCTTGCAGTAGGGGCATTCACCGTTCCTGCTGTAGCTTGGCTTGGATTACCATTGCTTGGCTACAGCGTCACCTATATGCTGCGCAAAGTTTGGAGGTCATTGCATAACCAAGGCAATCTATCTGTTATTTTTCTCGATGCGTTGTCAATTCTATTTGCGATTTTTATGGGCTTTTTCTTCACAGCAGCTCTGTTATTTAGCGCCGTGTTCACAGCGAATCGTCTGATTGCCAAAACTGAACGCGAAGCACAAACCGATTTCAAACGTATTTTTGGTGAACTATCCGATACGGTGTGGTTGCTGACCGACGGGGTTGAAGTCGAAGTTGCCTTGAGCAGTCTCAATGCACAAGACGTTATCGTTATTCATGCAGGTGACATGATTCCCGTTGATGGGCATGTGGTAGATGGTGAAGGCATAGTGGATCAGCATTTGTTGACTGGTGAATCGCAACCTGTCGAGAAAAAAGCAGGCGATGCTGTTTTGACTTCAACGCTAGTAATTTCTGGAAGCTTGCATGTTGAGGTAGAAAAACAAGGTACAGAGACCATTACCGGACAAATTGCGAAAACATTAGAACATGCTGCCAGCTTTAAGCATAAAGTTCAGTCACGCGGTGAACATTTGGTTGAGCAAGGTGCGTTTTATACCTTACTAGCTGCTGGTTTTACCTTGCCCTTTCTGGGCGTAAACAAGGCTGTGGCTATAACCTACAGCGGCTTTGGTTATCAAATGCGCATGGCAGCCCCGTTAATGGTACTGAACTATTTACGCATCGCCTCGCGCAACGGCATTTTGGTCAAAGATGGACGTGCTTTAGATACCTTGCATGTAGTTGATACGGTTGTGTTTGACAAGACCGGTACCTTGACAGAAGAAGTTCCACAAGTTAAGCGGGTGTTGACCTGTGAAGGTTTTACCACACACCAACTACTGCAATACGCTGCCAGTGCAGAACAACACCAAAAACATCCCGTTGCGCAAGCGATTGTGCAACATGCCCAACAAAAAGAGGTGACGTTACTCCATTTAGAACATAATGAATATATTATTGGACATGGATTACAAGCCCATTTATCTGATGCTAGCACCGAGCAAAACATCCACATCAAAATTGGTAGCCAGCGTTTTATCCAATCAGCAAACATTGAGTTATCTGACGAGATAGCCCAAATGCAGCAGGAAGCCGATGAAAAAGGCTATTCCGTTGTTTATGTCGCCTCCAAGCAAGGGCAACTCATCGGTGCGATTGAATTATGTCCCACTGTGCGCCCACAAGCCAAAGAGGCAATTGACTCTTTACAAAAACTGGGTATAGAGGTCTACATCATCTCTGGAGACCAAGAAAAACCCACTCAGTATCTTGCCCAAAGTCTAGGTATTGATCACTATTTCGCAGAAACCCTACCGCAAGACAAAGCCAAGCACGTTGAACGATTACAAGCCAAAGGGCATAAAGTCTGTTTTGTCGGCGATGGTATCAATGATTCAGTCGCCTTACAAAAAGCCGATGTATCTATATCTCTGCATGGTGCAGCAACCATTGCCCAAGACACCGCTGATATTGTCTTAATGACCCCTGATTTATCCCACTTGCCTTATCTACTGAGCATGTCAAGGGAATTGGATCAACGCATGACCTTAAGTGAACAACTGAATATGGGGTCAGGTGTGGTGTGTGTGTCGGGTGTTTTACTATTTGGTCTCGGTGCAAGCGGTGCGATGTTCCTCTATGCTGCTGGTTTATTAACTAATTTAGGTAATGCTTTGTTGCCTTTATTGATTCATCCTGAAAAAAATAACACTTGAGTAACCATTATGCGTATAAATAAAGTTACTCTTTAGGAGTCTTCATCTTGTACCTGAGTCAGAACAGTACGCAAGCTGTCGTATTTTTGCACAAATAAATTAAAGGAACAATATACTATATAGCTTAAATATATAATTTAATAAAGGTTTTAAGTTCTGACATGGCAAAATTTCTTACCAGTTTTTTCACCTCGGTGGTGAATTGTACTAATTTAGGATATTGTTGTTCTAATTGATTGACATTATTAATTATTTTTTTAACATTACCAGCTAATACTAGTTTTAATAATATGGTAGCTTGTTCTGTGGATGGGCCGACAATATTTGTATTTTCTGTTGGAATATCAATATCTTCAAAAACCCATTTTAATGGTAGATATTTAGCTAATTTATTTAATAAAACTCCTGTATCAATTGGTTTAGCAAAAAATTCATTACAACCGATTTGTAGACATTGTTGTTGTTCAAATACATCAACTGATGTAGCAAATATTATAATTTCTTGTAGTTTTGGTATTTGGCGTACTTTCTGTACTAATTCAAATTCATTCATTTCTGGTATTATCAAATCAGTAATAATTAAGTTTGGTAAATTTTGGGCTGCTATATCTAAAGCTTCTTTACTATTATTGGCTTCAAGTACAATAAAACCAATATTTTTCAGTAAATTAACTAAAAAACTCCTATTTTGCCATATCTCATCAACTAGTAAAATTTTAAATGGTAAACTAGTTTTATCAGTTGGGTTATAACCAATAATAGTTCCATGTTGATATGGCTGATACAAATCATCATCAACTTGAGCTTCTATAAGCTGCATATCAAACCAAAAAATACTACCACTTCCCAATAAGCTAGAAACTAACAATTGACCATCCATCATTTCTACCAATTGCTTGCTGATAGATAATCCTAAACCAGTACCTTGCTGATGCTGATGACCAATCTGATGAAATGATGAGAAAATTGTGTCTAAATGTTCAGTTGGAATTCCTATTCCTGTGTCTTCTATCTCAAAACGTACTCGACCATCATAATAAATAATTCTAAAACTGATAATGCCTTCATTAGTGAATTTAATTGCATTACTTAATAAGTTTAATAAAATTTGTCGTAATCTTTTTTCATCAGCTTGAACTGCAATTGGTAAAGGATGTAAAATTTCATATTTAAAAATTAATCCTTTTTGAGTTGCTCGCATTTTCATTAAATCAGCTATATCTTGTAAAAATGCGGAAAAGTAAAAATCAACTGGAATTATACTTAATTTACCAGCTTCGATTTTCGATAAATCTAAAATATCATTGATTAATGTTAATAAATGCTCTCCACTACGATGAATAGTTTGAATACTATCTTTTTGTTTATTAGTTAAATTTTTATCACGTTTTAAAATCTGAGTATAACCTAAAATACCATTGAGAGGAGTACGCAATTCATGACTCATATTGGCTAAAAATACACTCTTAGCTTGGTTTGCTGTTTCAGCTGTTTTTTTAGTGTTTTCAGCTTGTTTTATATCTTGATATAATTTTGCTTCAGCTTGTTTACGTTCAGTAATATTACGAACTATTGCTATAAAAAAATCTTCTTCTTGAATATACTGAAAAAATGCTTCAACTTGAATTAAAGTAGTATTTTTATGTTGATGTATAGTTTCTAAAGTTAGTGATGGTTTAGAATTTTCTATTAAAGGAGTTAAAAAAGTTTGGATTTGGTTTTTGGTTAAATATGGATTTATATCTAACAGAGTCATATTTAATAAATCATGTTTATCATAACCTAATTGATTTGTAACACCTTGGTTAATATATATTAATTTAAATGTATCAGCATCAAACATAAATACACAGTCTAATACCATATCCAAAGTTTTTTTAAATTTTTTAAGTTCAATATTTGCTACTTCCATATTATTCATTTTAACTATTTTCATTAGATTGCGAAAAGATTGAAAAATCTTAATACATTAATATATTAGCATATTTTTAAATTTAAGTTGACTAGAATGCTTTATCAAACTTAAGCTGGATTACTTTCTTATTATTTGCATACAGTTGTAGTTCATCATTTTCAAAAGTCAAACTTATGAATTCATGATAAACTATCAAAAGTTTACCCAATAATCACCCTAATTTACAATTATGCAAGGACTTTACGCTATAACTGATAGCAATCTTATTTTAAATTCAAGATTGATTCAATCAGTAGAACAAGCAATTATTGGTGGTACTAAAATCATCCAGTATAGAAATAAACAGCAAATTCAATATATTGAACAAGCTATTGCTTTGAAAAACTTATGCCAACAATATCAAATTCCATTGATTATTAATGATGATATTCAACTTGCTAAACAGATTGGAGCTGACGGAGTCCATCTTGGCAAGGATGATTCTAAATTATCTATTGCTCGTAATATCTTAGGCAACCAAGCGATTATCGGAATATCTTGTTATAATCAAATTTTTTTAGCAGAACAAGCAATTTCTGGTGGAGCAACTTATGTAGCGTTTGGGAGTTTTTTCAACTCTTCAACTAAACCACAGGCTACTCCATGCGAAGTAGATATATTGCGCCAAGCTCGGAAAATTTTCAATTGCCCAATAGTTGCGATTGGAGGAATTACTCCAACTAATGGCAGTAGCTTAATCAATGCTGGAGCAGATTGTTTAGCAGTAATAACTGGAATATTTGGACAGAAAAATATTACTACTGCTGCTCAAAAATACGCCCAACTGTTTTAGCAATGCTAATTCCCAATTAAAACCTAAAATGCTTGATTTAATTCCTTATTATTAACTATTCATAATTAGAAACTTCTACTACATGACAACTAATTTTACTACTGCACAAAAATATATTCCAGGTGGAGTTAATTCTCCAGTTCGAGCTTTTAAAGGTGTGGGTGGAGACCCAATATTCGTACAACGAGCTGAAGCTGCTTATATTTATGATACTGATAATAAAAAATATATTGACTATGTCGGATCATGGGGGCCTATGGTTGCTGGTCATGCTCATCCCAAAGTAGTTGCCGCAGTCCAACAGGCAGCAGCCAATGGTCTAAGTTTTGGGACTCCAACTTTAATTGAAACTCAACTTGCCAAAAAAGTATGTGAATTAGTTCCATCTATTGAATTAGTGCGGATGGTAAGCTCTGGTACTGAAGCTACTATGAGTGCTATCCGTTTAGCCAGAGGTTATACTGGCCGAGATAAAATTGTTAAATTCACAGGCTGTTATCATGGCCACGCTGATTCTTTATTGGTGAAAGCAGGTTCTGGAGTTTTAACTTTAGGTTTGCCCAACAGTCCAGGTGTTCCTGTATCTTTAGCTGAACATACTTTAAGCTTAAATTATAATGATATAGAGCAAGTTAAAACAGTATTCGCAGAAATGGGTTCACAAATAGCAGCTATAATTGTTGAACCAATTGCTGGTAATATGAATTGTATTCCACCAGTTCCTGGATTTTTGCAAGGACTGCGGGAAGTTTGTAATGAACATGGTACAGTATTGATTTTTGATGAAGTGATGACTGGATTTCGAGTGGCGTTAGGTGGAGCTCAAGCTATTTATCAAGTCACTCCAGATTTGACTACTTTAGGCAAGGTTATTGGTGGTGGAATGCCAGTTGGTGCATTTGGTGGGAAACGAGAAATTATGGAACATATTGCTCCGTTAGGTTCAGTCTATCAAGCTGGAACTTTATCAGGAAATCCAGTAGCAATGGCGGCTGGTCTTGCTATGTTGGAGATTGTTTCAAAACCTAATTTTTATGCTGAACTTAGTGCTAAAACGAAACACTTTGTCAGCGGTATGTTAGCTGTGGCTAAAGATGCCGAAATTCCTATGACTGGGGTGGCAATTGGTGGTATGTTTGGTTTGTTTTTTACTAGTGAAGCTAAAATTATTAATTTCGACCAAGTAAGTAACTGTGATGGTGAGAGATTTAAGAAATTTTTCCATGCTATGTTAGACAAAGGAATTTATCTAGCACCATCTGCTTTTGAAACTGGTTTTGTGTCATCGGCTCATAGTGATGCTGATATTGAAACTACATTGGTTGCTGCGAAAGACGTTTTGAACAAGATATAATATCTCAATAGTTCGGACAGTTTTGTTAAATTTTATCTTAGGAATAATGATTTAATAAAACCCTAAACTAAACCTGCTAGGTTTTTAAAACCTGGCAGGTTTGAAAAAAAATATAAGCTATTATTCAATAGGTGGATAAATATGAAATGCTAACACATAAATTATTATTCCAGTTACAGAAACATACAACCAAATAGGCAACGTCCATCTAACAATACGCTTATGAGCCTCAATTTTTCCCCTAAGACTAAAACTAATAGTTACTAAAATCAATGGTATAATAAGAGCTGCTAGTAGAACATGACTGATTAATATGGAAAAATAGATTGGTCTAATAATTCCTTCACCAGCAAATTTTACATTACCTACCAAACTATGGTAAAACAGATATATCGCCATAAAAAATATTGAAATTAATAATGCAGTAAGCATAAAGTTTCTATGGGCTATTTTGTTGCCTTGCCGGATTTGATAGAAACTAATTGTTATTAAACAAATAGCCGTTATATTAAGAATAGCTAGTACATGTGGCAAAATTTGAATCATAATTTAGAATGTAATTAGTAATGAAAATATTGACCAAACCAAAATATATTTACTATAGTAGCTTGATTGTATTTGTTTTTTTATTGCTAGGTTTAACTATTCATACGATGATAGTTTTACCACAGCAAGATCATAGAGAGAATCTTACTCCTCAAATCATCCAAGGTAAATTGATTTGGGAAGAACATAATTGCATTGGTTGTCATACTTTATTGGGAGAAGGAGCTTATTTCGCCCCAGAATTAAGTAATGTTTATGAACGTAGAGGTGGTAGTCATGGTGGTACTTATTTTATTAAAGCCTGGCTGAAAGCAATGCCAACCAATATCCCTAGTCGTAGGCAAATGCCACAGTTTAATCTCACTGAAGATGAACTTAATGCTTTAATTGCATTTTTAAAATGGACTTCTGAAATCAATAATTCCTCATGGCCACCGAGTAAAAAAGGGTAATTATGTTATATTCATCTCAAGCAGTCGCTAAACCTTATTTTATAGCAGCTATAGCATTATTCGCAGTACAGGTATTATTTGGGCTATTACTTGGAATGCAATATATACCAGTAAATCTCCCCTTTATATCATTCATTACGTTTGATGCAGCTCGCTTAATCCATACTAATTTACTAATTATGTGGCTATTGTTTGGTTTTATGGGATCTATCTACTATATAATTCCTGAAGAATCTGAACAAGAGTTATATAACCCAAAATTAGCAATCCAATTGTTTTGGGTATTTCTATCCCTAACTATCATAACATTTCTTGGCTATTTATTACTATCATATGCAACCTTCGCTAAAATTACTGGTAATCAATTTTTCCCAACTATGGGACGTGAGTATTTAGAACAACCAACTATAATAAAACTTGGGTTATTTATTGTTCTGTGCGGATTCTCCTACAATATAGCTATGACTGTATTACATGGCCGTAAAGGGATGATAAATTTACTATTATTAGCTGGAATAGTAGGAACCACAATAATTTTTTTGATGGCTTTCTATAATCCTTCTAATCTGGTAGTAGCAAAATATTATCGTTGGTGGTTAATCCATTTTTGGATAGAAGGCACTTGGGAATTAATCATGGAAGCCATATTGGCTTATGTGATTTATAAAATTACTGGCGACCGTAAAATAGTGGAAAAATGGTTATATATAATTGTAGCTGTAACTTTGACTACGACTATTTTAGGTATAGGCCATCATTATTATTGGATTGGAGTATCAGAATATTGGCAATGGGTTGGAACTGTATTTTCAATTTTTGAGATATTACCATTCTTTTTCATGGTGTTATTTGTATTTAATGTGGTAAATTGTACTAAATGTCAGTATTCCAATAAAGCTGTCAAACTATGGGCTTTAAGTACGCCTATCATGGCATTTTTAGGAGCAGGTGTATTAGGTTTTTTACATACTTTAGCTCCAGTGAATTATTATTCTCATGGTACTCAAATTACTTCAGCTCATAGTCATTTAGCTTTTTACAGCACCTATGTAATGATAGTGTTAACCATGATTTCTTACGCTATGCCAATATTACGCAATCGAAAAATTGTAAATGGTGGACTATCCCAAAGATTTGAAATTCTAGCATTTTGGCTTATGACCGTTTCCATGTTCTTCATGGCTCTATTTATTGCTATTGCTGGCATCATGCAAGTATATATTCAACGTGCTACCGATCTTGCATTACCATTTATTGAAATACAAAATAGTTTAATGATTCTGTATTGGTTGCGTAGTATAGGTGGAGTAGTTTTCTTGATTGGTGTAATAATTTATATTACAAAATTCCTCATAGCAAAGAGTAACAACTTATGAGTCAAGATATTAGCGAGATTCCAGATCGAAAAATGGCTATTATTGCTGAAAGTTTATATTTGTTAAACCTTTTGATATTACCAGGAATAGCATTTTTAGTTTTAGTATGGCTGTTTATCAAATATGATAATATTTCAATTGGAATATCAGGTTGTCATTTAAGACAAACTTTTTCTGCCAGTATTTGGGTAGGATTATTATTGGTGTTAGTAACTTGGGTAATGCTATCAACCATGAACCATGATTCACCTTATACTTGGATGATTATAATACCGTATTTTGTAATCTGTCATTCAGCTTTAGTATTATTAGGAATTATGGGATTAGCCAAAGCATTAGCTGGGAAAAAATTTCACTATCCTATTATTGGGCCATCTAGTTAATTATAAGGTAGTCCTAAAATATAAATTTTCTATTTAGAAAGCCAGGTTTCTTTAATTTAAGGAACTTGGTTTTTTGTATGATGAAATAATCCTTTTAGTTTTTTAAATTATATTTTGGAGTTTCAAAATAGCATTGATATCTATGGAGTAATTTCTATCATTTTACAAGAATATTGCCCTGCTATATCAAGCACTATATCAACCACTTCTACTACTTCTTTAATCTCATCTTGAGCTAAAAGAGTATTTGTTCCTAAAAGTATAATACTTATCAACTATAAAATTGCTAATTTTTTTAACATAAATTTTCTAATTTAATTGTTTAATCCTCAATAAATCAATTGAAAAATATGAATGGTTAATGAAAAGTATGGTAGATAGGCATCATTCATCGTTTAGAGTTGATTTAAATTTGGTGTATAACGCTTTGTTTATGCACCTTACTATAGCCAAACGAGTATAAAATGATTAAATATTATAGAGAGTGAAAAGTTCAGGAATAGAACAATATTTTTGTTTTCGAATAGCTTTAGCTTGTGCCCATT
>DAOUSL010000423.1 GCA_030627235.1 Thioploca sp. | reverse complement strand
TGCATAGTATATAAATCAACTTTATAAACTTCAGCTGCATCAGTTTTTACATAAGCCCAACGAGGATTGGCTGGGTTGAATTCAATGATATGTGCTGCAGTTTCAGTAGGGACTTTGCCGATAATTTCATGGGTTGTGCTATTAATAAAAACCGCTTCAGAGCCTTCGCCGCGCCCATATTTACCACGGGCAGCAACACCGATGACATCATCCATACTGTCAATTTTAAAATTCGGTTTGTTAGGTAATTTGGATTCGTCTTTGACATAGATTTTTAAAGATTTTTTCATTTCTTTAATATTCCATGCAGGGTTGGCTAATTTAGGTGTGGACTGTAAATGTTTAACCATGTCGCGTATTTCAGAATCTGAAAGACGACCGAAGAATGGAGGCATTAAAGTCTCAAAACTACCGGTCATAATCAAACTACGTAAAGCAGTAGGGCTACGACCTTTTAGCGTTTCTGAGTTTAATGCAGGCGCTAAATACCCACCATGATCTGAGCCATGACAACTAGCACAATTGTCTTCATATAACTTGTGCATATCGTGGCTACCAGATTTTGCTAAAACAGAACCTGCGCTTAAAAGTAAAGGAATACTCGCAGCGATTAAGGACTTATTAAGTATTGTTTTTATTGTCATAAGAATGCCTGTTCTTGTAGGGTGATATTGAGTTGATATTAATTTTAAATTAAACCATGAAAACGAAGATGGTGCACCTTCAAGTTAGATGATTAAATAAATAGAATTTTAACACAGCTATAAAGCCTCACTAGCATTAACGTTAGAGCTAATAGAGTGTGGATGTTTTGTTGTAATATTATAATAAAATACCAGTTTTACTTTGGGGTTTTTTATTAAGGCTTTGCGAAATCCACCATTTTAGAATAACAGTGGGTATGAAATTTGCTTTATTTTCTAAGACCCTTTAATTGATTGATTGTTTACCCCGCCAGCGCATTGATTTTATCAGCAATGATAAGTTGTGGGAGCTACTTAGTTCTTAGAATAAAATAAGGCAAATAACTCTTATCTTTACGTCATATAACATAGTTTAATAAAAATCAGATATGTATAACAGAATTTCTAAAAAGCACGCCGGTTTTACCCTAATTGAAATGATGATGGTTCTTTTAATTATTGGTGCAACGATGAAAATTGTTGCCGTCTCTTTTGAGGACATCGCCTTTACCGCGCGCTATGAACAGACTATCAGCCGATTAGATACCATGAGGCAAGCGATTATTGGCAACCCTAAGCGGACTATTAATGGACAGCCTGATA
>DAOUSL010000432.1 GCA_030627235.1 Thioploca sp. | reverse complement strand
CGTCTTGATGGATGTAGTAACGGCATTCAATGGATGTCAGCCTTCCTGAACGATGAGTCGGGTAAGAAGCTGACGAATCTAACAGGTTCTGAAGTCAATGACCTATACCTCACATTAAAGGATAAATTGGAGCTTATAGACCGTGATGCTGCGAAGTATTTCGTGATGCCTTACTCTTACGGCGCCTCGGTGAATACCCTGTCAAGTGCACTGGGTGTATCCCGAGACACTACATGGGATTACATAGAGGATACAAACAAACTATTACCAATATCGAAGTACCTAAGGCACGTTAAACGCGGAGCTGAATTCACGGAGGGTGCCTTGAAATGGACGCTACCTGATGGATTCAGAGTAGTGCAAGATTACAAGACCGCGGATCGCATCAATGCTGGAACATTCAGCGCTGTTGTATCCGAGTTCAAAGAAGACTCGGTGAAGCGTGAACTGGCAATCGCGCCAAACATAATCCACTCTATAGACGGCTACCACATGCGTCAGATCATAAGAGCCTGCGAGTTCGACGTCATAACAATCCATGATTCGGTTGGGGCTCACTCGAGCAACGTGAAAGCGATGCGGAAGATTATACTAGCTACGTTTGTAGAGATAATTGAGTCTGATCTGTTAAACGATATAATGCGAGAGCTTAAGTTCCGTACATTTGACAAACCGGATGCTAGTAACATCAGCAATCCTTATATGTTTATGTAGTACCTCCAGCCACAAGGACGTGGCACCTCCAATTACCTAAGGTGAATACAATGAAATACCTAAAAGATACGATCAAAAGCGCAACAGAAGCTAAAGTACACTTCGGAACTAACTACCAGATGTACAGAGGCTGG
Organism: Thioploca sp.; assembly: GCA_030627235.1. GTDB lineage: Bacteria > Pseudomonadota > Gammaproteobacteria > Beggiatoales > Beggiatoaceae > DRQV01. Next base: position 381 of record DAOUSL010000432.1, on the reverse strand, counting down.
TGTGCTCAGATGCAGTTTACCTGTCGTGAGACGGGGGAGAAAGCTACTCTGGGACCTGTAACACGCAAAGTATACGGAGACCTGTAATGACAATCTTTAGACACAACAACGAATACATAGTGCTGATTGGCGATCTCGAGTTCAGGGGCGCGGATCGATTGGCTACAATGCGTAAAGCATTGGGAACGGTGGCGTAAGCCGTTCTTTTCTAAAACTAATATGGGGCGTGGGGATCTACGCCTCTAACACAACCGAGAACTATCATGACAGACCAAGAAAAAGCAGACGCAGTCGCAGGAATGCGTAAGATGCATCCTCATCACATTGCAGCCGCTGCGATTGAAAACGATGTAGATCCACTGGAATTCATCAATCAATGTT
>DAOUSL010000038.1 GCA_030627235.1 Thioploca sp. | reverse complement strand
CAGTTAATTACTGACTTTATGTAGGATGTAATGAGTTTACGAATTACATCTTTCGAGTCGCATTAACACGATTGATGCAATTCCTTTCGTTCATTGCATCCTACATTTATATACACTTATTTAGGAAATATTTCTAATTAAGTTATTCCCATAATCACATTATAATTTTGATAAAATATTAATCCTAAAAATCCTATTAATAATAATGGATAAATAATTTTTCCCATTAAATTTAGTCTATGAATCAACTTATCTCCTCTTTCATTATCTTCTTGTTCTTCATAAAAGTGACTTAAAACAGCAATTATAATAATAAATATTGCTAAGAAATAAATTAGATAGAAGAAGTATTCAATCAAAACTAAATAACTAATTTTTGGTAATTCAGAGACTAATTTTAAATGAAATAGTGAAGTAGCTATGATCAAATTAGTTCCGATACCCATTTTTGCAGTGAAAGTACTGATGAAAAATGATATATAACCTAATACTATTAAAAATACTACTGGCAATAATGTTTTCAAGATGAAACTTAAAATATCTCTGCTGATAGTTAAATTGACATTAAACTGAGATGATTCTATACGTTGTTGAGTATCAAAAAAATCAGTGATTCCTAAAGTTGAATCAAGAATTTTGGTATTTTGAAAAAAAGCAATTTTATTGATATACCAACCGCCAATAGAAAAAAACTTGGTAGTAGAATTATTTTCTTGGAATTGTTTAAAACCCATACCTTGAGTATCAACTACATAGATCAGTTTATTTTTGGTTAGTTTTTTATGGCGTAAATAAATTGGTAATACTTGTTTATCCAAAGGAAATTTCCGTAAATCTAAATCTAACTTAAATTGGGTTTTTAGGTTATAAGTTTTGGTGCTAATTCCTGGTTCTGTTGAAGAATGCCATACTGATATTGGTTCTTCCAATGGATGAAGTTGTGGTTTAAATAAATTGACTAATTCTATATTACTATCATCAAATTCACCTTTAAACCGAAACCATAAGTAGAAATCAGCAGTGAAGGTAGAATCGCTAGTATTAAGTTCGCTTATGTCACCAAAATCGATTCCAACATAAACAACTTGAGCCAAACTCATGAATTTATCATTAACTTCTACAATTCTATTGTCTAACATTTTTTCAAGCAAATTATCTATATTATCAATATTTTGTAATGGTTGAAATTGGTACATAGCTGGAATAGGTTTACCATATTTATAAACACCTACAGGTATTGATTTGATCGCATCGCCATTTTCATCAAAATATATAGAACCAGTAATACCATCAATTGCATTTTCCATTTTAGCCAATTGCCATAAATTTTTCTGAACTTGTTGACGTTGTTCGGCAATTGTAGTTGCTTTATTTTGCTTCAACATTTTCCTAATTGCGTCTACGGCAACTAAAGTAGTATCATAGTATAAGGCTGAAGTTGCTGTTGGTTTAGTTTGATATTTTTGAAAAAAAGCATAGCGAAAATCTTGGGCAAGTTCTCCTGCAATATCAAATAATACTGGAAATGCAGTATAAATATCATCACTGTAATAACCAGGTTTAATTTTTTCTTGTCGATATTGCTGTAATTTGTTAAGAAAATTAGAACTAGCAACAGCATCAGCTCCTACAATTTGGATTTGTAAGTTTTCTAGCTTCTTTAACGCAACCACAGTTTTTACTGCTTCAGTTGAATGAGTAGCAAGGAATAGCAAATGTTTGGTATTGGGAAATTTGCTCAATTGTTGGATCATCTTGGTAAGACTGCCATTAAAACTATTTTCTGAGTCAAAATTCCATTGTTGTTTAATTTCTAAACCGATAGTTTTAGCATTATTATTGAAAGATTTAGTTAAAGAAGAACCATACACATCATCATCGGATAAAATATATGCTTCATCATAATTAAGAACTTTATGTACATAATTGGCTAATAATGCTCCTTGTTCATAATTATTAAAAATAGTACGAAAATACCAATCATTATTGTAAGTAAGTTTATTGGCAGTTGCTGAACCGGAAATAGCTGGAATACCATATTGTTTATAAATAGGAGATGCTGCCATAGATGTAGAACTGGAATAATGTCCGATAACGGCTAGAGCTTCACTATTTTTAGCAATTTCTACCGCTTGTTGTTGGGCTATCTCCGGCTGATTTTGATCATCAAAAGTAAGTAATTTTAATGGCCTGCCATTAATTCCACCTTGTTCATTGACTTGATCAAGATAGAGTTCTACTCCTCGTATCATTGATTGTCCATTGACTTTACCTTTGCCAGTCATAGGACCAGAAATTGCAATATACAGTGGTTTGCTATCTTTAGAATTGCTGGTAAATAAATTTGTTGGCAACCAATCATTTTGCCAAATTAGAACGGCTGATATTGCTAAAATAAAGATAAAACTAACACTCCAAAATACTAGTCTAAATTTTTTCTTAGGTTTAATCGGATTATCAACCGTTTTTTCAATTTTACTGACTTCATCTACTGGTTTATCCATTTCTTCAGTTATTATAACTTTGGAAGTGTCTTTACTCATTTGAATTCCTTAGTGTAATACCTTCCCCACCATGATAGTTATTTCGGGAATGAAGCAAAGCGTATTTCCCGAAACTCTCTATTTTAATAAATTCTTGCATTGGCGAAGGTATTGGTTAGTAATATTAATTATTTTCTAAAACCCAATCACGAACATGTTGTCCACCAAATGCCATTGGATACCAATTTTTTACCCAAGGTTTAACTAGAAATTGGGTATTTAAAAAATATAATGGCACTATCCCTACTTCAAACTCAGTTAAAATTTGTTCTGCCCTAAGATATAAATCTTTACGTTCTACTGGATCGGATATTTGACTAGCTTGTTCTACTAAATCTGCAAACTCACGATTGTTCCAACCTATCCAATTAATACCTTTATCTGGATGAAAAAGAGCATATAACCAATTATGAGCATCTGGGTAATCAGCAGCACACCAACTCATACGAAACATATGTGGTTTATCAGTTTGAGGTAGTGTATTAGCATAGTCTGCAAAATCAAATTTATGTATTTCAATATCAATATTAAGATTATGTTTTAAAATGGTCTTAACTGCTGTAACTTGTTTTTGATTGTTTACAGTATCGTTATACATTAAAATCACTTCTGGAAAATCTTGGCCATCTGGATAACCAGCTTCTGCTAACCATGCTTTGGCTCGTTTTGGATTAAATACAATACCTATTTCTTCATTAGAATCTACTGCACCAAACACTGGGTAACGAGTAAAAGTAGTAGTTGGAATATGTTCTCTTTTATTAGTAACATTAAGCAAAGTTTTTTTATCAATCGCTGCTGCAATGGCTTTTCTAACTAATATATTATCCATTGGAGAACGTTGCATATTAAAACCATACCATTCTGTACATAAATTAGGACTAACATATCGGTCTTTACGCAAGACTGGATCAGATTTAATTTTAACTATTTTACGTGGCGGAATTTGTAAATAAGTTTTTCCACCTATAATATCAAGTTCATCTTGCTCATACATAGCCAATGCCAAATCATTTTTTAAAACAATACTATATTGAATTTTTGGAATTTGTACTTTATCAGCTTGATAATAATCTGGATTTTTATTTAAAACTAGTTTATTACCTATATCCCACTCGGTTAGCATATAAGAGCCATTAGTTTGAATATGCTCTGGTTTTGTCCAATCTTTACCATATTTTTTAACTATTTTGCGTGGTAATGGACGATATGTCCAAAGGCTAGTTAAAGCTGGAAAATAGCTGGCGGCATGTTCAAGTTTAAATTCTAAGGTATAATCATCAATTGCTCGCACTCCAAGTTCCCTAATATCTGTTATTTTACCTTGATTAATAGCTTTGGCATTTTGGAGTATATATAATGTATGAGCATATGGTGAGTCAGTTTTAGGAATGATATTGCGTCTGATTGTCCAAACAACATCATTAGCAGTTACTGGATCACCATTAGTCCATTTAACATCCTGACGTAAATAAAAAATATATAATGTCCCTTCATCATAAATCTGCCAGTCCTGAGCAAACTCCGCTACTATTTCATAAGTTTCTGGGTCAAAACTGGTTAAACCTAAAAACAATTGCTCAACTAATTCAATACTAGGTTTGTCAGAAATAAGACCAGGATCAATAGTTTTAACGGAGCTTCTTAAAGGTAAACGTAAATAATCAACCCGCTTTGTTGGTGTAATTTGTGATTCCACTGTTTTAATTTGTGGTTCACAAGCATTTATTATAATAATTAAACTAAAATATATTACTACTTTAAAATATATAGACATATAGCGTTTCCCGCTTGTATAAATTACAGCAATACTAAATAAATGATATTTTTGAATTTAATTAAGAATTAAGAATTAAGAATTAAGAATTGCTATATCTTAGCATTTTTTTTGGTAAAATAATATGTAAAAACTTTCCTATTAGATAGATTAAAACTACAATATGTTTATAACTCGACTATCAAGTTTTTTTAACAAACTATAAGTAGCTTGGTATTCAACAGGAATAAACCATTTGACGTAGAGACAAGGCATGCCTTGTCTCTACAAAAAAACTTGATAGTCGAGTATAATAGAATATAAATCCATTAATTTTAAATATTATGTCAATCCAACACATGTTTCATCAACTTAGTTTTACATTAATAATTATTAGTTTTTCTCAACTTGCTATAGCTAAGGATTGTGATTTAGCTACAGATTTAATGTTTCGAGCTTATGCTTTAGAAATTGATAATATTTCTCAACGCAAACTTTTACTTACTGAATCATTACAACTTTGTCCAGATAATCCAGATGCTCATACTACTTTAGCCAATATTTTTATGCAACAAGGTCGTCATGCAGAAGCTATTAAGTATTATAAGTTAGCACTCACATATAATAATAATTTTTACAAAGCTTGGTATGGCTTAGGCGAAGTATATTATAAACAAAAACGAGTTCCACTCAGTTTAGAAGCTCATTTGCATGCCTGTCAACAAAATGAAATTTCTAAAGCTAGAGTTATGGCTTTATTAAATGAAAGAAGTTATACTTTTACCAAAAATGAAGAAGTCTTAGATGATCATGAAGGATTGCAAGTATTATATGATAAACAACGCCAACAAAGCATAAATCAGATGATTATTGACTGTGAACTATCAGAAGTAGTAGCATCTGAAGTGGAAGATTCGCAAGATTGCAACACAGCTAATGATTTAATTTTTCAAGCATATTCATTGCAATGGCAAGATTCACAACGGAAAAGTTTATTGGCAAAAGCGGTACAATTATGCCCAGACCGACCAGATGTTCATACCAAATTAGCAGCCATTGTAAGCGATCAACCTTCTGAAGCAATTAAACATTATAAACAAGCACTTAGTTATGATAAAACATATTATAAAGCTTGGTATGGTCTAGGAGAATCTTATTACAAACAAAAGCTCTTTCCTCTTAGTTTAGAAGCCCATTTACAATCCTGCAAATATGAAGCCGGTTCTAAAGCAAGAGTTCAAACTTTATTGGAGAAAAAGCTTTATTCATTTACTACAGATCATGATCTTATTAATAAAGAAAGTTTATTGGTACTATTTGATAATAAACGCCGTCAAAATCTTAATAAATTAATTATAGATTGTGGTTTGACTGGTGAAGTAGACTCTACCCATACTTTTTTAAATTTTATCTTTCAGCTTGGTAAAGCAGATATTCCTGCCAAAAGTACTAAACAGCTTGATGAAATTGCCGCAGCTTTACGCAAATCAAATCTTACTAAAATCATTATTCATGGGCATAGTGATGTGCAGAAATTTGTAGTTAGTAATTTGGCTGAAAGTGATAAAATGAACTTAAAATTATCACAAGTTAGGGCAGAAAAAATTGGTAAGGCTTTAATGCGACGTGGTATTAAAAGAGAGAAAATCAAAACGGTAGGTCATAGCTATAATAAACCTTTAGAGAATTGGTCAACTCCATCCAAAAATCGACGGATCGAGATAGAAGTTCAATAGTTTTTATTAATTAATCGCCAGACAAAGGTTGTAGTAATTCTTAATTAAATTACTTATATTGATGTAGTTGACTAAGAGCTTACCTAAGTTGGCGATTTATTTTAAAAATATTTAATTAACTTTAACATAAACTATTCAATTTAAAACATGTCAACTTATGCTATTGGTGATATACAAGGATGTTATGATGATTTGCAACGTCTGTTAGAACTCATTAACTTTAATTCAGACGATATTTTATGGTTTGCTGGTGATTTAGTAAACCGAGGGCAAAAATCTTTAGAAGTATTGCGGTTTGTAAAAAGTTTACAAGAACATGCAGTTGTAGTAATGGGAAACCATGATTTACATTTGTTGGCAATTGCATATGGAGATTCAAAGCTAAAACGGAAAGACACATTAGCTAGTATTTTAGCAGCTCCAGATTGTGAAGAACTATTGCAATGGTTACGAAATAGGCCATTTATGCATTATGATTCTGATTTGGAATTAGTTTTAGTTCATGCAGGTTTACCTCCATGTTGGAATTTAGCTCAAGCTATTCAATATGCAAATGAAGTTGAAACAGCAGTACAAGGAGAGCAGTATCAACAATTTTTTATTAATATGTATGGCGATAAGCCTAATCGATGGTCAGAAAAATTACAAGGTTGGGACAGATTACGTTTTATAAGTAATTGTTTTACTCGTTTACGCTACTGTGATGCAAATGGAAAACTAGATTTAAAAAAGAAAGACTCTCCTACATTTGCTTCAAATATTGGGCAACAACCTTGGTTTATATGGCCTAATAATCGTAATGCACAGATTATATTTGGTCATTGGGCTGCTTTAGGCTACTATGCAAACCATAATGTATATGCCATTGATAGTGGTTGTGTATGGGGTGGAAGCTTAACAGCTTTACGAATTGAAGATAAAAAGATATTTAGCTTACCGTGTAGCAGAACTTGTAATCCTAATGATTGGTTATAGATGAAGATTTGTTTCAATTCTTTCTAGTTTAAATAAATGTAGGATGCAATGAACGAAGGGAATTGCATCAATAATGGAACTCGAAAGATGTAATTCATAAACTCATTACATCCTACATAAAGTCCGTAATTGATAGTTGTTTCGGGAATGGAGCATAGCGGATTTCCCGAAACCTAAATAATGACAAACAACCATTTTCTAATTCCTACCTAAAATTATATTATGAAAATTTCAAATAAATTAAATAAAAAAGAAGAAATATATGATTTATGGAATGAGATTCAAACCTTTTCTACCAATTTTTTAAAAGTTCTCTTAGCTTCATTATTTTTAGCTTTAATTGTCCATATGAGTTTTGAAATTTTTCGCCATGATTTGGTTATTAAACCATTTGAAATGCCATTTAAACTTGGCAGACAAGGTTATACTGGTGAAGTAGTGGCTCGTAAATTACAAGATGAGATGGATAAAATTCGGGAAAATATTTATAAAAGTTCTTCTGAAGGAATGGTTAAAGGAATTACTACTTCTCAATTTACTGAATTACAAAAGCAACAAAAGATTGATATTCCTACTGTTGGATTATCTTTAAATGCAATCATTCATCAATTTAGAAAAATGTTTGGTATGAAACAGCGAAGTATCAGGGGAGATGTAGTAGTAAAAAATGAAAAATTCTATCTTAATTTGCGTATTACTGGTAAATCGGTAGTTAATATTGGACCAGTCACAGATATAGATAAGCTTGTTGAATTAGCTGCTAAAGAAGTTATAAATAAGCTAGAGCCATTAACTTTTGGACTAAATTATTATGCTAATTATAAACCAAAAAAGCTTAAATTACTTATAGCTGAACTTCGGCAAGTTGAGCATTTTCAGAAAACTAAGCTGTCTAAAAATGAGGAAGCAGTTGTTTTAACTTTAGAGGGTTGTTTATTAGCAATTCAAGCAAAATCTGATAAAACTATGTTAAATCAGGCATTAGCTAAATTTAGTAAAGCGGAAAAATTATCACCAATTATTAAACCAACTATTTTACGAATAAAAGGCAACACTTACAAAAGTTTAAAACAATATGATGCAGCAATTACCGCATATAAAGAAGCTTTAATTATTGATTCTAAACATAGTAGTGAAGTTTATGTGCAGTGGGCAATTGCTTTAATAGCCCAGAATAAATTTGCAGAAGCAGAGATTAAGTTTGCAGAAGCAGCAAAGAATGCTCCCGATAATCCTTGGGTTTATGTAGCATGGGGAGAACGATTACTGGTAAAATTGGAGGAATTTACTGAAGCATATCAAAAATTTGCAATAGCCGAGGAAAAAAATCCAGATTATGCTCTTAACTATGCTATTTGGGGACGGACTCTTGTAAGTGATAAAAAATATCCAGAAGCTATTGAAAAATTTGAGTTAGCATTAGAGTTGGGTGTTAATATTATTTGGGTACATCGTGAATATGGAGCTGTTTTATATAATTTAGGTAGATATCAAGAAGCAGTTAATAAGCTTAGACAAGCAATAAAATTGAATCCTGATAAAGGAACATATTATAATTTGGGTAAAGCTTTATTAAAATTAAATCAATATGAACAAGCTGTTGTTCAATTTAAAAATGCTATAAAATTGGATTCTGCACATGCTTGGAGCTATAATAAATTGGGATATGCTTTATTGCGATTACAAAAACCACAGGAAGCTTTAATCCAATGTAACACGGTTTTAAATTTACCAAAATTAACTAATAGTGCAGCTGCGGGAGCTAATGCTATTTGCGGATTGGCACAGCTTGCTCAACCTCAGAAAGCTATTGATAAATGTAAAGTTGCTTTAAGTTTAAATAATAATGAGGATTGGGGTAATTTGTGTTTGGGAGATGCTTTGATGTTGCTTGATAGAACAAATGAAGCGATTACACAATATGAAATTGCAATAAAGCTTAATCCTGAAAATTCTCATTATAAAGATAAACTTAAACAAGCTCTTGCCAAATTGGAATCAAATTCTAAAAAAGAATAAGGTTTTTTTGATACCTGACTTTGTTAAAATTAAAAATGTAGGGTGGATAGAAGCGAAGCGGAAATCCACCACAGCCAATCAAAAATCCAATCATGTTTGAATTGATACGATGTTTTGTTGGTTTTTATTGTTTTAATTGTAGAGCGTGGGTTTTTTGGTGGATTTCCGCTTCGCTTCTATCCACCCTACGAACTTGTTCAAAATATCTGAATCAGAATTCACAGAATTTTAAAATTAACAGAATTGAAAACCAAATTTTGACTTTATTCTGTAAATTCTAAAATTCTGTAAATTCTGATTCAGACATATTTTAATCCGTTTAATTTTGTTCAAAAATAGAGAAAAATACATGTTTAATTTTTTTAAATCAAAATCAAAACCAGAAATAATTCAACAATTAGAACAAAATATAGGTAGAAAATTTGAAGGATTAAATGAAATTGACTGGGCTTCTGTAGATTACGTACAAAACAATAACAATCAAATAATAAGATTAAGCTTGTATGGATGTAATTTAAAAAAGTTACCGTTAGAAATAACAAAACTGCAAGATTTAACTGAGCTTAATTTAGATCGAAATCAATTAACCAACTTGCCTTCTGAAATAGCTAAATTACAAAATTTAACTAAGCTTAAATTAAGTTGGAATAAATTAACCAATTTGCCTCCTGAAATAGGAAAACTACAAAATTTAACTGAGCTCTTTTTAGATGGTAACCGATTAACCAACTTACCTCCTGAAATAGCTAAACTGCAAAATTTAACTAGGATTTGGTTACATCATAATCAAATAACCAACCTTTCTCCTGAAATAGCTAAACTGCAAAATTTAACTAAGCTTTCTTTACATAATAATAAATTAACCAACCTTCCTCCTGAAATAGCTAAACTGCAAAATTTAACTAAGCTTAATTTAAATTATAACCAGTTAACCAACTTGCCACTTGAAATAGTTAAACTGCAAAATTTAACTGAGCTTGATTTAGGATATAACCAATTAACCAAATCGCTTCCTGAAATAGTTAAACTGCAAAATTTAACTGAGCTTAATTTAGGATATAACCAATTAACCAACTTACCTTCTGAAATAGTTAAACTACAAAATTTAACTAAGCTTGATTTAAATGGTAATCAATTAACCAAATCACTTTCTGAAATAGTTAAACTACAAAATTTAACTGAGCTTAATTTATATCGAAATCAATTAACCAACTTGCCTTCTGAAATAGCTAAATTACAAAATTTAACTAAGCTTAATTTAAATCAAAATCAATTCACTCAATTTCCTAAAGCACTTTTAGACTTAAATTTAGAGATTAAATGGGGTAATTATGGTAGTGGTATCACTGTCAAAGATAATCCCTTCCAAACCCCACCAGTAGAAATAGTCAAACAAGGTCGCCAAGCTATTATTGACTATTACAATGCACTAAAAGATAACAAACAACCTACTGAACAAGAAAAAATTATAATTCCCACTACACCAGTAAAACATACCAAAAAAACTAAAATAGTTCAACAAACCACTACAAAACCCAAACCCCTAAACGAATCCAAACTAATCCTAATCGGCGACGGTGGAGCTGGCAAAACCTCCCTTGTGAAACGCCTGCTCAAACAAGATTTCAATCCCCAAGAATCCCAAACTCACGGCATCAACATCAACACCCTAACCATAAACGACATCAAACTCCACTGCTGGGACTTCGGTGGCCAACAAATCATGCACGCCACCCACCAATTCTTCCTCTCCAAACGCAGCCTCTACCTACTCGTACTCGACAGCCGCCGTGAAACCCAAGTAGACTACTGGCTAAAACATATCCAAACCTTCGGCCACAACGCCCCAGTAATCATCGTCATCAACAAAATAGACGAAAATCCCCATTTCGACCTATCCCATCAACGGCAACTCAAACAAAACTACCCCAACCTCAAACATATCTGCCGAATCTCCTGTGCCACCCAACAAGGCATCGACCAACTCAACCAAACAATTCAAACCACTCTACCCGACATCGAACTACTAAACACCATGTTCCCAGCCAAATGGTTCAACGTCAAAACCGCAATTACCGACCAAGCCAAAACTACCAATTTCACCAGCTATGAACACTATGTCAATATTTGCCAAACCAACGGCATCACCAAAGAAAGCGAACAAAACACCCTAATTAACTTCCTCCACGACTTAGGTATAATCAACCACTTCCAAGACCGTTGGTTACGAGAAACTAATGTCATAAATCCACAATGGTTAACCGAAGCCATTTACACCATCATCAACGCTCCCCAACTAGCTGGCAATGGCAAACTCCACCGTGACCAATTAACAACCTTATTAAACAACGACATATACCCACAGCGTAAACATGACTATATAATTGAATTGATGAAAAAATTTGAACTATGCTACGCAATCAACGACAACGAATACCTATTACCAGACTTATTTCCCAGCCAAGAATCAAACTTTGCCTTTAATTCCGAACTACATTTCATCCTCGAATACGATTTTTTACCTAAATCAGTATTTACCCGTTTCATCGTCAAAATGCACCACGATATTTTAGACAACACTTACTGGCGTAACGGTATTCTGCTCAAAGATGGCAACACCACCGCATTGATAGAAACCAACTCCAACCAATTAATCCTTCAATTTGCCGGTCAACAAAAACGAGAATATCTAGCAATATTACTATTCATAATCAAAGATATTAACCGTAATTTCCACAACTTAACCATCACCGAAAAAATTGGTTTACCCGATAATTTAACCGTCAACCACATCTACTTACAAAAACTAGCCCAAAATGGTCAAAGCGAATATATACCACCAGAAAATCCCGAAAAATCTTATAATATAGCGGACTTACTTGGTTTAGTTGCTCCACCATCTGCAAATGAAGCAATGCTACAAAAAATCCTGCAAATTTTAGAAGCTCAAGGAATTGAACAAGAAAAAGACTTATTAGATCATATTGATGAAGTGGTGCAAGTAAATCCGGGAATGTTTGGAATGTCGATTGACGTTAATGCGTTGGTTAGGAAATTGCGGAAGAAATAAGCGTATATCAAAGATAAATTATAGTAGCGCCACATATAAACATGACGCTATTTCAACTTACTTTAACTCATAAGTAGTAGTTAATTTTTTAGGAACTGCAACATTATTTAACACCACATATTCAGGCAAACCATTAGCATAAGGAGGATAATCCTCACCCAAAATCAGTGGTTGCAAATACTCTCTACAAGCTTCAGTAATACCCATACCATCTGGACTAATAAAATCCATTGGCATCATTTTTTCAACGTTAGCTACATCAGCTAAATCTGCTGAACCAATTTCCCATTTATAAGGATTGTTAGAAACTCTAACTACAGTAGGCATTACAGCATTTTTACCAGCTATAGCCAGTTCTACTGCTGCCTTACCCAAAGCATAAGCTTGTTCTACATCAGTTTTAGAAGCAATATGTCGAGCGGAGCGTTGTAAATAATCTGCAACAGCCCAATGATATTTATAACCTAATTTACCTTTAACCATTTCTGCAATTACTGGAGCAACTCCACCTAATTGAGCATGACCAAACGCATCTTTACCACCAGCTTCAGCTAAAAATACACCATCTTTATTTTTAACTCCTTCTGATACTACGATAGAACAGTAACCATAGTTTTTAACAGCATTATCAACTTTAGCTAAAAATTTGGCTTCATCAAACTCTATTTCAGGGAATAAAATTATATGTGGAGCATCACCTTCTTTTTCAGCAGCCAAACCACCAGCAGCGGCAATCCAGCCAGCATGTCTACCCATAACTTCCATAACAAAAATTTTGGTAGAAGTTTTAGCCATTGAAGCAACATCAAAACTAGCTTCACGGATAGAAACTGCAACATATTTAGCCACTGAACCAAAACCAGGACAGTTATCGGTAATTGGTAAATCATTATCAACAGTTTTTGGCACGCCTACACAAGTGATAGGATAGCCCATTTTTTCCCCAATTTGAGATATTTTATGGGAAGTATCCTGTGAATCACCACCACCATTATAGAAAAAATACCCAATATCATGAGCTTTAAATACTTCTATCAACCGCTCATATTCAGCTTTACTTTCTTCCAAACCTTTCAATTTAAAACGGCAAGAACCAAAAGCTCCAGCTGGGGTATGCCGTAATGCAGCAATATTAGCATCTGACTCTTGACTAGTATCAATCAAATTTTCAGTCAAAGCTCCAATAATTCCATTACGGCCAGCGTAAACTTTACCAATTTTATCTGGATGTTGTCGAGCAGTTTCAATAAGTCCACAAGCAGTGGCATTGATCACAGCGGTAACACCACCTGATTGGGCATAAAAAGCATTTTTTGGCATGATGCTATAACTCTCCTTTAGATTAAGAAACTTAAAAATAATACAAAGTTGAATATCTTCCCAAATTTGGGAGTTAAAAATATCTTATATAAATTCTATATTAATTTAATTAAGTTTAAAACTTTTCTTCACATATTTTTCTAATTCATCCAATAGTTCAATTTGCTGTTCATCTAATTTTTCTTCTGTAAGTAATTTCTCAATTTGTATTAATGCGTCTTTTGGAGTTGTGCGTTTGTCATTTTTATAATCTTGCAGAGCATCTTCGATATTATCAGGATTAACTTGTTGCATATATTCAGCAAAATCCATAGTCAACATTGTTGGTAAATCGGTTGGATAATTACGACATAACACTCTACTTGCTTGTCTACGCATATCAATATTTTCAAATTGTGGCACAATATCTATTTTACCAGCTAAATCGGCTTTATGAAATTGACGACATAATTCTTGTTCTTGAGTTGACAAAAAATTATTTTGATATAAAGCAGCATCACAATCTAAGTCAGGAGTTTTAGGATATTTAAATTGTTGATGATATTGAATAATTTTATTAAATAATGTACTATGTGATTGTAACCATGTTTTATTTGATTCCACAATAGCTAGTTTTTTTGCAGTCAAAAAATTATAATGTTCAATAAATGGTAACACAATTCCTGGTTCACCATATTTTTTCCGAATTACATAACTTTTACTAGCAATATTATCTACTGTAATATCTTGTAGTTCAATTTGGTCTAAACGTAACCATAAAGTTTGATTTTTATATGAAATCGAATTACCGATAAATAAAACTGGTATTTGATATTTATTTACAGTTCCAAAATCTTTATTAATCATTAGCCCAATTCTATTACTACAGGCAATACTATGAAAAGAGATAGGAATTTTTTCTATACGTCTAATATCTTCTGTTTTATCAAAGTAACCGTCTAAATATTCCCACATTTTTACATCTTTGCGTAATTTACGAGCTAATTCGAGAGTAATTTCTACATCAACCATAGCATCATGTGCTTGTCCTGTAGCTAATTTATTAACCTCATTAATTTTTTCTAACTTTAGACTTGGTTTATCGTCAATCTTTGGCCATATTAGTAATTCTGGTTTATATAAATAATACATAATAGCTATAGGCAATAAATCGCTACGTCGACAACCATTTTTATATTGATGAGTATATGGTGGTAATAAATTGCGGTGAAAACAAAAACGTAAAAATTCATCATCAAATCTCAAGCTATTATAGCCTATACTTATTGTACCAGGCTGATTCATGAGATTATGAATTTTTATCATTGCCTCAAACTCGCACAAACCTTGCATTGAATTTGCTATAGAAATTCGATGAATAATTGTTGCCTGTGGAGTAGGAATTACATCTGGACGTAATTTTATTATTATATTATGGCGTTCGATTTCGTTAAATACTGTGTCAGTGCGAATAGCAGCAAACTGTAAAACTTGATCAAAGGCCTTGTTCAAACCAGTGGTTTCTAAATCATAGAAAAGGTAGCTTTTCATATTTAACTTGATTTCTTATATCAACTTATTATAATAATCTATATTATATCTTTTTTAACTATAGATTTATATATGAATGATTATTTTTAATCAGAGATAAAATGGTTTATTAATCTAAACTATTAACTTATAATTTTCTGTTAATTCACAATAGTTATAACATTATATAATTAAACTTGTATAATAATTTACACTAATAATAGATTTCTTGATCCATTATAGAACGTCTATATTCCTCCAAATGATCTAGGATAAAATTAAATGCGTTATGTCCCTCTTTTATGTGGATTATTATTTATATCTCCGTCTATAACAATAGCAGAAGATGCTGGCGATACTCCAACAGATGCTAAAAAAATATCTACCAAAACGAAGTTAAAAGAAACTTTAATTTCACCTCAAGATGTTGATTTTTACACTTTTAAAGTTCGTAGTTCTAGTAATCCACAAATCGATAATAGTGGTAATATAAGTATTATTTTTAGTCAGAAAAGTCCACCCGGAGTAAATCCACAATCTGGTTGGAGAGTAGAATTATTTTCTGAAAGTGATCTTGCCAATAGTTTATATACTGCCGTTTTACCTGAAACTAGTTTAAATGTTAAATTTGAACAAGGCTTATCAGTTGGTAGTTATTACTATAAAGTTTCTTCTTTAGATGGAACTGTTTATCCAGCGGCAGAGTATACTTTAACTGGTACTTGGGAAAAAAATGATCACTATGAAAGATCACCTAATGATACTCCTGATAATGCCACATCTATCAGAGCGAATGAAACTTACTATGGTAACTTATCATCAATAGTTGATGTAGATTATTTCCGCTTTAACTTAGAAACTCCAGATGTAGTAACTATCATATTAAATCAGGATATTCCAGGTATTTATTCTAATGGTGGTTGGCAATTTGGTTTGTTGAGTCAAGCAGATTCAGCAATTAATGTACCTTCTACTAGCCAAACAAGTGTTCCATTGCAAGTTGAACTGGGAGCGGGAATTCATTATTTATTTGTTAAATCTATGCCTACAGATGATTTAGCAGCCATATCAGTAGGAAGGAATTATCAAATAAATGTGACAGCTCCAAATGTTGCTCCACCACTATCAGAAGATGTATGTCCTTTTGTATTTGCTTATGCTCAAAATCCAAAAACTGGACATTGGGCAACTTTCCCAACTATTTGTGATGTTCCAACTGGATGGGTTAGCCAAGCAGAAGTACCTGATACAGCTAAAATTTGTCCATCTCGTAACTCTAGTTATGAATGGCCATCTGTGAAAGATGGTATTCCAAGTCCGGGTAAAGTACTAATTCCTTATTTAGATGTTACAGATTTGGAAGGCGGAGAATATATGTTCCGACTTGAATTAAACCAAGAAGGAGAAGTTACTCCAACCTCAAATGCAGCAGATTTTAGATTTAATGTTGGAAACATGAAGTTAATTAGAGTAATAAAAACCCCTGATGTACAAATATCTGACAATGTAGATGAATTGATAGAACAACTTCCTGATAATGTAGATGTTTCAATTATTACAGAATAAATTTTATATGCATATCTTAATTATGAATGCTTAATTCTTAATTAATTTCAACATCAATAGATTTTTGGATGATGATCTTGTAAAGATAACTTACCACTGCTATTTCGATAGTGGTGGTTTTTAAACTAGACCTGTCTATCGTATGATGTATCCTAAACAATTATTTGCTCTAACTATATCCCCCACCTATTTTATACTTGTGTTAAAATAATTAATAAGTTTTGAAAATTAACTCAAATACATGTAAAATTTTAGCTAATATGTATGAATTTTTGTAATAATTTATTCTAAGTTAGGAGAATATATGAATAATCTAGCCAAATTAGCAATCATTCTGTTATTTTTTAGTCATGTTGCTTTAGGAAATGTCTGGAACGGTAAAATAGGGGATTTAGATGTATCTTGGACTACAGAAGATATCGTTGTAGTTAAAGCTGACAATGTGATATTTTCTGCTAAAGAATTAGCCAAACAAGATTTTGAAGCAGATTTTATGGCTGATAACTCTTTAAAAGATAATAAATGTAATTATGAACGTGAATTTATCTTATTATCAATAGTTGGTAGTATTGCTAGTTTTCAAGAAACTGAATATGTAAATTGTGAATCTACTCCTCATCCTACAGTTATAATAAAATATGTTGCTAGAGACCTTGTTTCTGGTAATAAAGTTAAATTAACTAACTTAGTGTCAGAAGCTGATTTAGTTACAGCATTAAAAAATGATGGCTTAATTAAAACTGCTCTTAGTAATGTTGACCCAAAGGATTCTGTAGCAAGACTATCTAATATAGTTGAAGATTTGCGTAATAAGAATATAAAAAGAATAAGTAATTTAGATCAATTAATGTTGAATGGATTATATAAGGCTTTAGAATGGTCTGAAATTATAGTTAAAGGATGTAACTATCGTTTAGCTAAAGATTTTTTAACTCAATTTGCATTTCATCATCTTAATAATGGTAAAGTCGCAATTCGTCTTAATTTATTGCCAAATTCATCAGCTTGTCAAACTAAAGATATTCAATTAGGTTTATATTTGCCGATTCCTACCAATATAAACATGGAATTGGAACAGGCTGATAAAGGGGAAGCTGGTTTTTTAATGGCTAAATCTAGGAAGATAGCAACTAAAATAGCCTTTACAACTAAAGCATATCCAGCCCATAATCCTAGACCAGATAAAATAATAACTACTCAATCTATTGAATCTATTAAAACTATCCCAAAAAATATAGGATCATTAGATAATTCTAAAATAACATTATTTACAGTACGTTCTGGCCATACTTTATATGGTATTGCTAAACGTTTTAATTGTACTGTAACTAACATCGTTAACTGGAATAATTTACAACGTCCATATAATATATATGCTGGTCAAAAATTAAGAATTTTAAATGATAAATTATCACAGTATAAGATTATCACTGCATCTGGAATTAATGTTCGTTCCAGTCCTAAACTTAAGAAAAATAATGTAGTTGGACAGTTGCAATTTGGTATGATTGTAAAACAACTTGCTCGTATTAATAAACTAGCTGAAGTTGGTAGATTTCGCAATTATTGGTATAAAATTGAAACAGCAAATGGTAAAGTAAGTTGGATTTTTGGCCAATATTTATCTAAATTTATCCCAGTACCAGCAGAAAAAAAAGCTATATTTTATTTTCAAATAGCTAAACAAAGGTTAAAAAAACGGTTAAACTTGCGTAATCAAATAAATTTAGTAGAGTTTTTGACAGCGATTAAAAATGATATGCAAGTATCTCCTAAAAGATCCGCCAAACTAGCTATGTTGCATTTACGTTCATTAACTAAGTTGGTTGCTATGAGCAAAGGTTGGGCTATAGATAAGACTTTGGATAAAGTATTTAAATTTATTCGATCTACTAGACAGTCACAACTACTTGATGATAACAAATATTTACCCAAGGAAATTAATAAATTAAGAACCAATGTTGATAACACTGGCCATTTAAAAAAAGATACTGTGATTGAACAATTAGATGAATGGCTACAATCAATCAAGTAACTTAAATATTATCTTAGTCGTGATTTACTGATTAGTTTATAAATCATTGCTTTGATAATTTATTCTACAAATAATTTAAAGAACTCAATAATATGACTAACCCAAATCCTACTGAAATTAATCTTCATCAAAAATCTGGTATTTTAAAAATTGGTTTTGATACTAGTGAACAATTTGAATTAACTTGTGAATATTTAAGAGTTTACTCACCATCTGCCGAAGTACGAGGTCATGGTCCTGGTGAAGAAGTATTGCAAATTGGTAAGGCTGATGTAAAAATTGAAAAAATTGAACCGGTTGGTAATTATGCTATCCAATTATATTTTGATGATGGACATGATAGTGGAATTTATTCTTGGGATTGGTTATACCATATCGGTAAAAATCAAGAGCAATTATGGCAAAAATATTTGGATGATTTAGAAGCAGCTGGTCAGAAACGTGCTCCTAGTAATACTTGAGAATTTTAAGTAAAATAAGCTTTTGAAATATGTTAAAATATCCTTTTGGATTAGGACAGCCAAATTCTAGTTAATTCCTACAAAATTATCTGAAATTTTTAATTAAGCAAATATGGAAAATAATTTATGAAGTTTACTTATTGGTTATTTATTAGTTTATTTATAGTCATAACTGCTCAAGCTGCAGATGAGGTAACTTTATCTGAAAAAACAGTGTCTAATCCTCCTGCAGATGAAGCAACTTTATCTGAAAAGACAGTTCCTTCTGTTGCCAAGGAAGAAACATCAGAAGATCGTGGTAAAGAATTACATAATCCTGAATGTATTTCGTCCTGTCATACTCCAAAATCTTATATTAGTGAAAATCGTAAAGTAAAAGATTTTGCACATCTAAATACTTTTGTACAAATGTGTGCTACAAATTTAGATAAATCTTGGTTTGAAGAAGATGTAGCTGATGTTGCTAATTATTTAAATACAGAATATTATAAATTTCCTGTAAAAACTGAGTAATTAGTTTGTCGGGTTAATGGCCCGACTTTGTATAACTTTATGCAAATGTTGTTAATTTAAGTCACATCTAAAATCATATCTATCTGTAAAAATTCCTAAATTATGCTAATCATAGTCAGCAAAAATTCCGATTATTATAAATATTTTTCATATATTAGACATCTTTCCTCAAAGTATATAAATGTAGGATGCAATGAACGAAGTCAATTGCATCAATAATGCGACTCGAAAGATGTAATTCGTAAACTCATTACATACTAAAAGCTTATTTTGGTCAATTTCACGTTGTTAATACAATCATACATAGTTATATTTCATTATTTGGGAAAGATGTCTATTTTAAAAATCTAATCTTAATCATAAGAAAATTGTAATCTATGCTTTAGTATGTCTGAATTTAAACTTTCAAATTAAAAATTATCATGTATATTACTTAGGTTTCGGGAAATCCGCTACGTTCCATTCCCGAAACAACCAGCAAATTGGCGAAGGCATTGATTAGATATAAAATAATTTATATCACTTTAATAATTATATGAAAACAAAATTGTTTTTACTTATTACACCAGCTATATTAAGCCTAATATTATTACAATCTTATTTTTGGGTGCCTAAATATGAAACTCAGACTAAAGGTAATCCTGATCGAGCATTGAAATTTATTATTGCATCCATTGGCGATGCTAAAATTTTAAATCCAACTCTTAATGCTGATACATCAAGTAGTCAAATTGTCAGTTTAGTGTTTGATGGTCTGTTAGATTATGATGAAGAACTTAAATTAAGAGGACGACTTGCAACGGATTGGACTATTACAGAATTAGCTTACTTACTTATTGATAATAACTCTAATTTTCCCGATGGCGTGCAAATAACTCCTAGTATAATGTTGCATAGAATTAAAACAATAATAAATAATACGCCTAAATTAAAAGAATTAATAACTGAAGTTAAATTACTTGAACCTTTGGAACGTATAGAAACAGTTTCTAGTTATGATAAAAATGATAAACAAATTTCTTTACAGGTAGAATTACAAATTCCAGCTAGAATTCAGTTTTCTCTTAAACAAGTGGATCAAAAATTTTTTGATTTGCTAGAACCAGTTATTGGAATTGATTATATTAATAATGTGTCTGTTGATCATTTAATGAAGGTATCTCCAGCAGAACATATTAATCTGGTTGAAATTTCTAAATTATTACCAGTGTTTGAACATAATCCAATAATTAAGTTTAACTTACGCAAAGAAGTATATTTCCAAGACGGTCATGAATTTGATGCTAATGACGTTAAGTTTACTTATGAAGCAATCATGGAACCAAAAAATATTTCACCCCGAACTTCTGATTTTGAACCAATTAAATATTTAGAAGTGATAGATAAATATACGATTCGAGTTGTATATAAACGTTTATTTTCTCCAGCTATCAATGCTTGGAGCATGGGAATTTTGCCAGAACATTTATTAAATACAACTGCTTTAAACCAAGAAATGGACGAACGTAATCTATCAAAATCAGCCAGAGAAGATTTTGGTATGCGTGATAGTAAATTTAACCGTAATCCAATTGGAACTGGACCGTTTACTTTTACTAAATGGAAAAGCGATGAATATATTCATTTGACTCGTTATGATAACTATTGGGAAGGACCCGCTGAATATAAAGAATATTATTATCGGGTTATTCCAGATTCAGTTACCCAAGAAGTAGAATTTCGTTCTGGAGCTATAGACACTTACCGACCAGAACCTCACCAAGCTATTCGTTATAAAAATGATGATGCCTATCAATCTTTTTCTAGCTTAAGTTTTGCTTATACATACATAGGTTATAATAATCGTAAAGAATTATTGAAAGATAAACGGGTACGACAAGCTCTTAGCATGGCAATAAATGTTGATGAAATTATTGAATATATTTTGTATGGAGAAGGAGAACGTATTACTGGGCCATATCCAAAAAATACTCAATGGTATAATCATGGGGTATCAACTTTACCTTATGATCCAAAGGCTGCCAAACAAATTCTCAATGATTTAGGTTGGCATAAAAATTCTGCTGGTTGGCTGGAAAAAAATGGAAAGATTTTTGAGTTTAATCTTATCACTAATAATGGTAATTTACAGCGTAAAGCAATAATGACAATTGCTCAAAATAGTTGGCATAAATTAGGAATTAAATGCAATACTCAACTATTTGAATGGGCAGTGTTTTTACGGGATTTTGTGAATCAAGGAGAATTTGATGCAGTGGTGCTTGGTTGGAGTATGGGAATAGATCCAGACCTTTACCAAATCTGGCATTCAAGTCAAGCAGGGCCTAATCAGCTTAATTTTATAGGATACAATAATTCAGAAGTGGATAGACTTATCGTTCAAATTAGACAGGAATATGATTTCAATATCCAGCAAAAATTAACTTATCGTTTACATGAATTGCTATCTGATGATCAACCTTATACATTTCTGTATGCACCTTTAAGTAATTTAGTGTTAGATAAAAAAATTGTGATTTCTACACCTGAAGGATTATATTCAAAAATAAAACCGACTAAAACTGGTAGTGTATTTTTTGATTTCAATCGTTGGAAAAAATTAGATTTTACGCCAGATTTTTAGATTTATGTAAGGGGGAATGTTTAGTGTGACCAGCACTTAAACATCCCAATCATAATCCAAATTAGGTAGGAGTTATTTGAATTATGTTTGTATTCTATAATGCAGGTAGCGTGCCAATTCTTTTTTTATTTATGCTAATATATTGATTATTATTAACTAATATTTAATTTCCAATTCTATTTAAATTGATGAAATAAGATATTATCAAAATAACTATTTATCTTTTCTCATATTGGGTCTGAATTAGCAAATTACCTGTCAATTATTCAACTTTATATGACGATATTTTATACAATCGGGAAATACTATATATGAAACTTTTACTATTGGTTTGTCTGAACCTTTTAATTTTACCAGTATTAGCCTTGCCATCCATACAACCATTAATAGATAAAGCTAATCTTAATGATACTTTAGTAATACCTGCTGGTATTTATGCTGGGCCTCTAACTATAGACATACCAATCACTATTGATGGTAATAATGAAGTAATAATTGATGGTGGTGGCGAAAATTCGGTGATTTATTTGGATACTGATGGAGCTCAAATACGTAACTTACATATTACTAATTCTGGAGAATCACATAATCAAATTGATGCTTGCATACAGGTACGTGGGAATTTTAATATTATTAAAGATAATATTTTGGATAATTGTTTATTTGGAATAGATTTACAACAATCTGACAATAATATTGTGCGTCGCAATACAATTAGTTCTAAACCATTGTCATTAGGTATGCGAGGTGATGCTATTAGACTTTGGTATAGCATGAATAATAAAATTGTTAAAAATAAAATAACTAATGCTCGTGATAGCGTAGTATGGTATTCAAAAAATAATTTAATAGCTGATAATACTTCAGTTGGTGGTAGATATGCGTTACATTTTATGTACAGTCAATTTAATCGAGTAGAAAATAATCATTACGATAAAAATTCAACTGGTATTTTTTTAATGTATAGTGATAATGTAGAATTACGAGGTAATATTATTACTAACTCTTTGGGAAATATAGGTATGGGTATAGGTTTTAAAGAAACTAGTAATGTTACTATAGAAAATAATCAAATTATTTATTGTGCTACTGGTATTTACTCAGATTTATCACCTTATCAACCTGATACCACGAATAGTTTTACTAATAATAAAATTGCTTATAATAACATAGGGATATTATTTCATAATGACTGGCATGGTAGTATCTTGAAAAATAATAAATTTATTGGTAATCATAACCAAGTTGCAGTTCAAGGTGCTAGTACAGCTAATCGCAATGTATGGCAAGGTAATTATTGGGATGATTATATCGGTTTTGATCGTAATACCGATGGTATTGGAGATACTCCTTATAAAATATATAGTTATGCAGATCAAATTTGGATGGATATTCCTGACACCAGATTTTTTAAAGGTTCAGTGATACTAGAAGTATTAAATTTTTTAGAACGATTAGCTCCTTTTACTGAACCAACAATGTTATTAAATGATCCTAGCCCAAAAATTAGATAAATATTATGATACAGGAGAACAAAATGGATAATATTAATTGGAATTCATCGTTTAGTGTTGGAGTTACAATACTCGACGAGCAACATAAACAGATAATTAATATGATTAATCTTTTATTATCAAATTCTAAAACAGATGTTCGTTCAGAAGTAGTTTCAGATTTATTGAACAAAATGATGGAATATGCTAATAATCATTTTGAAACAGAAGAATTATTATTACAAAAATACGGTTATCCTGATTTATCTACACAAAAACATGATCATGAAGTTTATTGTTTAAAAGTAGTTGATTTGTGTGAAAATACAATGAAATATAATATATCAGTGCCTGAAAAACTACTCCAATATTTAACTAAATGGTGGATAAATCATATTCTACATACAGATATGAAATATAAAGCATTTCTTTTAGAACAAGGTGTTACTTAAGAATTACATATGAAAACTCTTGATAGATATATTGGTAAAACGGTATTAAGTGGTATTTTAGTTGTCTTATTAATTCTAGTTGGATTGTTTACTTTTTTTGAGTTTATTGACGAAATTGACGATATTGGTAAACAGCGGTATGGTTTATGGCAGGTAATTCAATATGTTGGTTTGGAAATTCCAAGATATATTTATGAATTATTTCCTAGTGCTGCTTTACTGGGTAGTTTATTGGGATTAGGTATGTTAGCTAATAATAGTGAATTGACTGTGATGCGTGCCACGGGAATTTCTACAGTGCGTATTATAATTTCTATTTTAAAAGTTGGCTTAATTCTAATTGTATTTATTATGCTAATCGGTGAATTTGTTGCTCCTACAACTGGTCAACATGCTAATCAGATGCGAGCTACAGCCCAGTCAGAACATGAACAACAATTTATGGTATTTCTTACTAATTACGGTTTTTGGTCACGAGATAAATTAGATTTTATTAATATTCGTACAATTTATCCAGATGGAGGGTTTGGGGGAATAACTTTATATGAATTTGATACTGAGCAAAATTTAAAAAGTATAACTCGAGCTAAAAATGCTTTTTATGAAAATGGTCAATGGTTATTAAAAGAAGTGGAAAAACATATTATTGAAGCTACTCAAGTAACCCGTCAATATTTAGACACTGTGGTATGGAAGGCAATTCTAAGTCCAGAACTAGTTAAAATAGTAGTAATTAATCCACGTAAATTATCAAGTTTTGGTTTATATAAATATATTCAATATTTACGTCAAAATGGTCAACGTACTGCCAAGTATGAATTAGCATTTTGGACTCGTTTAAGTTATCCATTAGTTTGTATAACCATGATTTTTTTAGCTACTCCATTTGTATTTGGTTCTTTGCGTACCGTATCAGTTGGTCAACGGGTTTTAGTTGGAGCTTTGATTGGAGTTGTGTTTCATATGTTAAATCAAACTATGGGTAATATAGGACTAATATATAATATATATCCAGCTATTAGTGCTTTATTTCCACCAGTATTATTTTTAACTATAGCGATTATATTAATACGAAAAATTATATAATAAAATGAAAATAAATTATTTTTTTAGCATTGTTATAACAACTTTCAATAGAAGTTTTCTTTTAAGAAATGCTATAAAAAGTATTCAAAACCAGACATATGAAAATTACGAAGTATTAGTTATTGATGATGCTTCTACCGATGATACCCAAGAAATTGCTTTAAACTTAGATAAAATAAAATATGTCAAACATTCCACAAATCAAGGAGTATCTTCATCAAGAAATACTGGAATCAAGCATTCAAAATTCGATAATATTGTTTTCCTTGATGATGATGACACATTTCACAAAAATTATCTTGAAAAACTCAACGAACACCTAAACCAATACCCAAACATTGGTTTTACATGGTGTGGAAAAAATAATAAAATATACCAAGATAGAAAATTAATAAAAATAGAGTCATTTCAATATATTGCAAATTCATATACTGATAACATTCCTTGTCCAATGCTTAATTACTGGGCAAACTCTCTTGGAGTCATGATAAAAAGAGAAGTATTTGATAATGTTGGCTTATTTGATACAAACATGAGTATAGCAGAGGATATTGATTTGCTACTAAGAATACTCAGTAAAAACATAGATTTTGTATCAATTCCTACTATATTAATCGACATTAACATAGATCAATCCATACCTAGCTTAAGCAGACAAAGTTCCTCTAAACAAGAGGCTAAAAATTTGGCAATTTTACTAAATAAAAACAAAATATTTTTACTGAAACACACGAAGATTTGGTCTCACTATATGAAATCATTTATTATAGCTCTTTACCGCTCAAATAATAAATCAGTAGCACGCAAAGAATTTCTCAAACTAATCAAGAGAAACCCAATGGAAATTGGAATTATAATTAGAGTAATAAAATATGAAATGCGGAGAATTGTATAATAAGAATTTAAGGGGATACACTTGAATGTGACCAGCATTCAAGTGACCCAATCATAATCCAAAATAGGTAGGAATTATCTGAATCATGTTGCTATTATATTATGCAATCTCAATGCCAACTATTAATAATGATTCCTACTATTATCCTTTATCTCATCATAAATTTTAAATTCTTTCCGCCATTTACCCCATAAATTTACTATTTTACAAAAAAGTTCTGCTGTACGTTCTGCATCGTAAATTGCTGAATGAGCCTCGTTACTATCCCATGCTAAACCAGCGGCTTGGGCAGCTCTAGCCAATACTGTTTGCCCATAAGCTAATCCACCTAAAGTTGCAGTATCAAAAGTACTAAAACGATGAAATGGCATTTTGACTTTAGTCCGTTTACAGGCTTCTTTAATAAAACTTAAATCAAACATAGGATTATGACCGACTAAAACAGCCCTACTACAATTATGCATTTTTACTGCTCGACGTATAGGAGAAAAAACAGTTTCTAAGCCTTCAACTTCTGGAACATCAAAACGAAATGGATGATGTGGGTCAACTTTAATGAAATCCAAGGCTTTTTGATCAAGATTTGCTCCTTCAAAAGGTGTCAAATGGCAGGCATAAGTTTGATGTCGTCTCCATTGTCCTCGTTCATCAACTTGTAATATTACAGCAGCAATTTCCAGTAAAGCATCACGTTCTGAATCAAAACCGGCAGTTTCAACATCTACTACTACTGGTAAAAAACCTCTAAAGCGTTTAGCAATTTCATATGGAGTTCTGTTATTCATTTTATATCTGTTGCCAGTTAATGAGCCGCAAGGTAACAATTATGTTAAAAATCGGTAATTGCCAGAAGTATTGTTTCAATGTTATATGTCTCTTTGTTATCTTAAAATTATCGTTAATCTTAATTAAGAATAGTATGGTTGTGATTACTTTAGATTATTCAGACAATAGCATAATATCTAGTTTATTCTATCATATTTAACAATAGATACTTAATATTATTAATCCATTTTTTAAGAGAGTTTTATTTAATCAGCTGTTGTTTAAACTAATTTTTTCATCTTTGAATTGAATGTTAGTCTGCTGTAATATTTATATGGTAAGACTAATCTATAAAATTATAATATATATAAATATCTGAAAATCATTATGCTAAAAAGATTGTAACTAACTACCATGACTATGCCAAATTTTTATATTTATAAATCATAATGATATATTGAGTGGACAACATGGTGGAGTGATAGATATTCAAGCTGATAATATCATATTATCCCAAAAAAGTATCATTTATGCTTCTTCACATAAAGGAGTAGATGGAAAAGTAATTATAGCAAAACCAGTATAAAATGATTATAATAAAAATAAAGTAATCAAGGGAAAAATAATGAGATATTAAGTAGATTTAAGAAATAAAGTATTATTGACAAAGGAAAAATATGACATTCTCAGAGGTATCAAAAAGATTCTTTGTAGGTGTAGCAAGTGTAGTAAGATGGTCTAAATAGAATCTAAAAAGACAAGGAACAAGGGAACGATAAAACTGGGAGGAATTGGTTAAAGATGTAGAAAATCATCCAGCTGAGTGTGTTATGGATAATGCTAGTTTTCATAAACGACTTG
>DAOUSL010000388.1 GCA_030627235.1 Thioploca sp. | reverse complement strand
TTTGTATTTTTTGATTACCTCATAAATTTATCCTGTGATTACCTAAAATCAAGTGAAAGTTTGTAAATTAATGTAAATTACTTGTAATTTTTTTCAAAACAATTTTTTAACAGGCTGAATTCAAGTCGCAAATGCAACTTTTGTGTTAAACAATAATTTATTCATGATAAATATAGGGTTTTCAAAGTTAAATCTCTTTCTCGGTCTGGAATTTAATTTAGTTTCAATTTCTTTAATTTTTTGTTCTGAGATTATAGAGAAGTCTGATTTCTTAGGAATATATTGCCTCACTAATCCGTTCAAATTTTCATTTGCACCTCTTTCCCAAGGACTATAAGGGTTGGCGAAATAAAAATCGCAGTAATTGTTAGTAATATATTGATGTTCTGCAAATTCCTTTCCGTTATCTCCTGTTACAGATTTAATATACGGTAAGTTTTCTTCTAGCATTTCAGCTAATTTCACTCTTACAGAAGTAGCATCTCTGGTTTCCACTTTCCTCATCCACAACATTCCTGAAGCTCTGTCATTGAGTGTGACAATTGCTCCTTTGTGATTCTTTCCAATTATGGTGTCTACTTCTAAATGTCCAAATATAGTGTTGCTTTCAGCTTCTTTTGGACGTTTTTCAATCCCAATTCTTCCTACTATTTGTCCTCTACTATCTTTACTAGATCCTCGTTTACGATAACGCCTCCCTTTTCTTCTTAAATGAGTGTGTAAATCTCCTTTTTGCCTCTTATCCTTCCAAATAAAATTATAAATAGTTTCATGAGAAATAGATGTTTCTTTCAATTTATTAAGATATCCCGAAACTTGTTCTGGACTGTAATCTTCTTTAACCAAAGAGCTTACTCTTTCTTTTAAATCGTCATTAAACTTTATTATTTTAGGTTTAGACTTAAGCCTTTTAGCATATTTTTGTTGAGCTAATTTAGCTTTATACTCATTACTTCGTGAATCACAATTCCTTTGTATTTCTCTTCCAACTACTGATTTGTCGACAGACAAAATAGTAGCAATTTCACTTTTTGATTTGTTTGATTGCAGTAATACTTCTATTGTGTATCTTTGCTCATAAGAAAGGTGGGCCATTACAACTTTATTTTTGGCGATTTAACGGGGTAAAATAACTCTTTCCTAGAAACAAGAAAGGAGAATCTTAATATTTTCCTTTCTTGTTTTGAAATATTTTTACCAATTAAATCTCAAAGTTGCATTTGTGACTTGAATTTAAGATCCAATAGGTATTCTGGAAATAATTTCACCATTTTATTTTGCATATTTGGTTTTACAACTTTATCAGAAATGTAAAATTACAAAAGTAATACTGAGAAATAACAGTTGATTATTTGAAAATGAAGGGGTTTTAACAAATAGTTCTATAGAAGTGCCAAAAGGTCCAATAAAATAGAAAGGAATGCATTCGTATTGAAGTAACACACCATCAAAAGCCCAC
>DAOUSL010000250.1 GCA_030627235.1 Thioploca sp. | reverse complement strand
TATGTATAACTGATGTGGTTGCACCATAATATGGCTACACCTATATTATTCGTAATACCAGCTCTCCCTGTATTGAAGTCAGAAAAACCATTTGATATAAATTACCAAATGACGGACTAAGTTTTTAAAGTGTTAGTCAAAGAAAAGAGAGGGTGTTTTTAATAGATAAAAGCAAAAAAGAGTTGATTTTTAAGACAGTATCTGACCCCTTGATAATGTGAATTAAACGGATGTAAAAAGTGGCAAGAATGAAAACACAGAAATTTATCTGTCTTCACTAAAAATCAAACAACCCGTAATTTGAACCTTAAAACTTACGATATTCTAACACCTAAATCAGATGCCATTTAAAGTGGCATGGCTTTTTGCGAATAGCAAAAACCGTGACGCTTTAAATGGTCAGCTGAATTTTTTGGTTATGTTGTTTTTGCTCGTGAATTATAACCATAGTCACTTGTTATGTTTTTTTAGGTTTCATTGAAATACACCAAAAGAGCAGTGGAACCAATTATAAAAATAATAGCTTCAAAGCCCCACATGTTTTTAAAGTCTTTTATAACACCATTCTCTGGCTCATCACTCAGATATAGGACTTCTACAGTACTACCTTTTGAATCCTTATCACCGCTACTTCCTATTAATGAAGATATAGATATTTTTTTACCTTGTTCAGTTTCAAACTCTACACGCTGATAATAAGCTCCTTCATTATTGTTTGACAAGCTTCCAGAACCAACACTTTTTACTATGCCAGTTGTTAAAATCGCTCGCTTTATAAATAATATTTTTTGTGTGAATATAAAGAGATTAAATAAAGTAAATACACTGACAAGCAACATAAAGGGAATATATTTTTCAATCATATTTCAAACCTGACTCTTAGGTAAGCACGTAATGCTTTTGCATCGCCGACACATAACGACTAAATCAGATGACGTTGGCAGATATTCACTGAACTCTGGCAACACACCGATTGTTGATAAAAACTAATATTTGAAAGCGCAGCGCGTGCCAACGGTCAGCTGGATTTTATGGTTATGCCTGATGACGAGAAGCTTAGGTATCAATTAGAATCCCAAAATACCCACCAAGAAGAATAAGTATTCCGACCAGTAAACCTATAATGGCCATAATTAAATCACTATATGGCTTGTCTTTTCGACCACCAACTATTAACAGTGACTCAGAAGGATCTCTAGGGTTGTAAAATACATTTACCCTTGGTTTTATGGAGTATTGTTCTTCTAGCTCTTTAGCTTCTTTTCTTGATAAAGTATAAAGAGCAACTTTTGCTCCAATGTACTTCTTGTTGCTAACCTCATATTTATATTCAACGAAAATATCTCTATGCCTTCCAGGGAGAAGTTGAATATTCTCATGATCTTCAATTTCTCCAATAGTGCTAGGCCATCGTTTACTCGGTTCATAGTTCAGTAGCTCTTTTATTGCATGCTTTAACAGCCAAATGGATAGAGCGCAGAAAAATAGGCCACCCCAAACAGTATTACTCATATTAGGTTCTCCATGAAGCACTCAGGGATATTTTTGAAGCATAACGCCCAAATCACTTGACGTAAAAAGGGGCGGAAATTTTGCGATAGCAAAATTTGTGACGCTTTTTACGGTCAAGTGGATTTGATTGTTATGCATTTGCCATGAGTAACGCTATTAATTGTAAAACGCCTGAAAGTATGAAAAATATAAAGCCAGTAATTAGAAGACCTTTTTTCTCAGATTTTTCTACATGTGCGGTAGAGTTATCAAGATTATGAATATCTCCTTGGTGATTTGGCATCAGTTGTTGGATATTAACTTCATGGCACCCCGCCACTAATGACAAGGCCGACAATATTCCAGTAACACGATAAGCAAGAATGCCCGAACCAACAATGCCAAAAATTGCTGCAATGATTTTTATTGTTTCAATACTCATATTCTACCTTTATCTATTTTGATTGCTTTGAAATAAACCGATTTTTCCAAGTATTGAAGTCTGTTAGCGACAGATCGCCTTTAACGTAATTACAATGCTTGCAGCAAGGGACGCAATTATTAAATTCGTATCCAATGGAGTTATCAAAACGATCTATTCCATTTGGTCCGTCTTTTCCACAATAATGACATTCCTGATTAGATAGTGCTTTGAATTGCTCTTTTGTAAGGGCTGGCCTTCCATGAAACCTACTATCGGCACGCTTTTTATATGCACTGTAATTCGGTGGATTCTTATAGTCTAAATTATGTGCCAAAACTATTTCCTAAATTGCATGACGCTTTAAACTGTCGGCTTGATTTTTTTGTTATGTGTTTTTAACCATGTTCTATTTTTAGTAACTTCCCACTCTGTTTTTAACACTATTTGTAACTCATTTGTTATATTTTCAATTATTTCATCATCAAGTGAATCTATATCGTCTGAACCTATAGTCTGTTTAACTGATTGAAGTAAAGAAAATAATTTTATTACTTCATTATCACCTTTTTTGAATAACAATTTTAACTTAGCTTCTTTTTTGTAGAATTCTGATCTTTTTGCAATTAGGCTATTAAATGAACTTTCCATTGCTTCAATATTTTTTTCGAGGATCATTTTATTATCCTCATTAGCTACATTTTTAGCTACCTCATGATAAGAATTATTTTTTTTAGTAAAATATTGGCATTCATGAATAACTTGAATTAACTCAGAACTTGTTTCTCTAACTTCTTGTAACCATATGTGTCGAAATTCTGATATTTTATTTTCATGTTCTTCTTGACGAGATTTAGAAGCAATTTTATTTTGTGCTTCTACAGATGCACGATTACTCCGATAGGTAACAAAAGCGGCAACTGAAATTATTACGATAGTTACTATAAATGGAAGGTTATTTAATAATATTTCTTGCCAAGAATAGGATGCACGAATTATCTCTATTGGAATATTACCCTCAGACTTTAGAAGTACATCTGTTTCAATTTTCCGCATAGTGTCCTTTTACTTTTTACACATAACCACGCGGTGACTGGCGGTTTTCCTTGGTAATGGTAGCGGGAACGCGGACGATTACCAAGGAAAATTAGCCTGTCGAACGCTTTACATCACCGGCAAAATAAAGTTGCATAGCGAAGCGGCGCAGCTTTATTTTGTCCGAGTGAATGTTTTTGTTAGGCGAATTAACCTTGTTTGCCTCTCTTATTCCATTCTAATTTATCTCTATATATCTTTATCAATTCCTCTTCCACATAATGCCGGAGAGATTCTGGTGAAATTGATATCCAAGATATTTTAATTGAATGTCCTGAGTTGACCTCTGCCATAACCTTTCCTAATTTCGCACCAGTTTTTTCATGTTTTTTAAATAAATGATTTGTAAGTCTGCTTCTCGCACCTTTTGAATTTGTTTGACCGATGTATTTGAGAGCATAATTATTTTCATCTGTACTAACAAAGATTGCATATACATTTGCTGTATTACTAATTTCAGAAAGTAAATTCTCATTTGCTTTCTTCATTTTCTCTGAATCCCAAAAATCAAGAGAATCATTTGGGTAAGCAACAATTTTTTTTCTTTCGTCACTCATTAGAACAGTGTTACATTCTTGTAAAAACTCCTCTAGCTCAACATTATTCTTATATTTCACTTTGAAATAATCACTCACACCTAAAAATCAAAACTGGATAGTTTTTACCAGAGTATAAACCTCTCTTAGTCGTACTTGTAAGTATATTAAGGTTTTTTCCATCTATCTGACATTGTTGTACAGCTTGGGATGTTGGATCAATAAACCCCATACCATTGACCGAATAAACCCCATTGCCTTTACGTACCACCCCAGAAGCTAATGTTGGATCACGTGTTGTTACACACCCAGACACCCCAATCGCAATAGAAACCAATAATAACTTTTTGATCATTTTCTTTCTCCACGCCCTATTGTTCAAATATGCAAGGTGCTGGACGTATTAAGCGCCTAACGCTTTGCTCACTGGAAAAATGCGAGCGCAGCGAGTAGTTTTTCCAGTGCAGCAATTTGTTAGAAGTAATATAACTAAAACCCAACAGTTTTTAGTGGGTCATAAGTTAAAATCTTCACAAGTT
>DAOUSL010000092.1 GCA_030627235.1 Thioploca sp. | reverse complement strand
GGTTTAGCGGTCTTATCCATAATGCCAGGAATTTCCCTAAATTGACGGCGTACTTCAATTACTACGCTACCAGCAGCTCGACCAACAGCTTTCATAGCCATTGCTCCAAACAAATAAGGAATCATACCACCGATAAACAGACCAATAATCACCATCGGATCAGACAGGTCAAATTTACTTGCCATTTCCGCTGCATGGGTTGCAGATTCTATAGTTCCACCAGCATCAATGACAGCATCTTTAGCAACTTGCTCAATTTTATGAGTATAGTCAGCAAATAATACCAATGCAGCTAAACCAGCAGAACCGATTGCATAACCTTTAGTTACCGCTTTAGTAGTATTACCAACTGCATCTAATGGATCAGTAATGCCCCGAATCTTCTCATCCAATCCAGCCATTTCTGCAATACCACCAGCATTATCAGTAACTGGACCATAAGCATCCAAAGCTACAATAATACCAGTCATGGACAACATACTTGTTGCAGCAATTGCAATCCCATATGTGCCAGCTAAATAATAAGAACTACCAATAGCAGCACAGATAGCCAATACTGGATAAGCAGTGGACTCCATAGATACAGCCAAACCTTCAATCAGGTTAGTACCATGACCAGTTGTAGAAGCTTGAGCAATTCCTTTAACTGGACCATATTCAGTAGCAGTATAATACTCAGTAACTACCACTAACACAGCAGTCAAGACTAAACCAATAATGGCAGCACCATACAGGTTCATAACTGAATATAGACCATTACCACCCATAATCCATTCAGTAACTGGATAGAATGCTACCGCAGCGATAACACCAGAAACAGCTAAACCACGATATAACGCATTCATGATTTTGCCACCTTCTCTGGCATTAACGAAGAAAGTACCAACTATGGAAGCAATTATTGATACTCCACCTAAAACTAGTGGGAATAAAATTGCTTTATTAGCTATTTCAGGAGTGGCATAGAATACAATTCCACCTAATAACATAGTAGCAATAATAGTCACTGCATAAGTTTCAAATAAATCAGCGGCCATACCAGCACAGTCACCAACATTATCACCAACGTTATCAGCAATAACGGCTGGGTTACGTGGATCATCTTCTGGGATTCCTGCTTCAACTTTACCTACCAAATCAGCACCAACATCAGCACCTTTAGTAAAAATACCACCACCTAATCTAGCAAAGATAGAGATTAAAGAACCACCAAAACCCAATCCGATTAGAGGGCCTAAATCAACTACAACTTGACCTTCTGGTAACATTAACTGTAATATTGCATAGTAACCAGCAACACCAAGTAGAGCTAAACCAACTACCAACATACCAGTAATTGCACCACTACGAAATGCAACAGCTAAAGCACTGTTCAAGCCTTCATGAGCTGCTTGAGTTGTACGCACATTAGCCCGTACTGAAATATGCATACCGATATAACCAGCAGCAGCAGAACTAAACGCTCCAATCGCAAAACCGATAACAGTATTTAGACCTAAAAAGTACCAAATAAATCCAGCAATAATGACACCAGCAACAAAAATGGTACTATATTGACGATTCAAGTAAGCTTGCGCTCCTTCTTGAATAGCGGTAGCAATTTCTCGCATCCGCTCATTACCATCAGGTTTCTTTAAAATCCAACTGATAGATATAACTCCGTATAACAATGCTCCTATCGAACATAATATTGGTATCCATAATTCTATGGGTATAGATGCAATCATATAAATTAAAACTCCTACAAAAGGGTTAAAAAAATATCTTATATATTGAATATGATATTAAAAAATTTAGCTTAACTTAATTTTGCTTAATATATAACAAAATCATTAATAGTTAATGTAAAATCCAATAATATTTATTCAGCGATAATTTAAATAAGATAATTGTTAAAAACAAAAACTATAGATTTTAACAGATTTATCCAGATCAAGTTATAATAAGAGTCAAAATATTTAAAATTTAATTATTAACTACCATTTTTCGGCGATTTAACTTTATAATTTATAATTATTAGTTACAGACCAAATTGTGACTAAAATTATTAATTGCTAATTAAGATTAATCATAATATGAAAAAATTATTTTCAAGAAGTCTACGCTTTCGTACGATAGCATTTGTGTTGTTAGGAGTAGTACCTCCTATGTTAGTAGCGATTTGGTACGCAAGTCTGGATGCGGCTAGTATTATTCATCAAGAGGCTAAAGATAATTTATCTTTACGGGCTCATGATTTAGCTGATAATGTATCAAGGTGGGATCAAATGAACGTACTGGCAGTGAGAAGTTTGAGTGAACATCCACTATTTTCCAATATGGATGAAAAACAACATTTACCTAATTTATCAACTATTTATCGTTTATATCATGAAATATATGGTTTAACTGCGTTAGATTTAAACGGTAATGTTATTACTGAAGATACTGGTGGGATTAAAAAACCATCTAATTATAGTGAATTTAACTATTTTAAACTAGCCATTAATGGTGAAGATATTGTTCGAGAATCTTTAATATCTAAACCATTTAATAAACCAGCAATTATTTTTGCCTCACCAATCCGTAAATTACCAACTTTAAAATTAGGTACTCAAGGAGAATCAGTAACCAAATTACAGAAAAGACTGCAAGAACGTAATTATTATTTTGGGATAATTAATGGTATTTATGATGCTAAAACTTCTGATGCAGTACGTTCTTATCAATCAGAATATTTTCGTTCAGCAATGAATGGAATCACTGAATCTAAACATTCACTATATACAGAAACTCCTGATAAAATTGTGGGAGTGGCGGTTATAACTACTTTTTTAAAAGATTTAAGTGAAATTATTGGTACAGTGCATTTGGGTAAAACTGGCTATGCTTTTTTAGTGGATGAACAAGGTAAAATTCTGGCTCATCCAGAAGATAAATATGTCACTGGTAAACAGTTAAGTGATTTGAGTGACTATCCTCCTGTAAAGGCTATTTTAAATGGTAAGGATGAAAACTTTTCTTTTGTCGATGCAGATCAGGTAAAATGGTTATCTTATGGAATAAAATTGGATAATAATTGGAATGTAATTGCATTACAACAAGAATCTGAATTGCTAAAAAAAGAGGAGTTATTTATAGAATTAGTAACTTTTATTGCAATAGTTGCTGTACTAAGTGTAATAATTTTAATTTGGCTATTAACTGGCCGTTTATTAGAACCAATTAGCCGACTTACCATAGCTGCTAAAACTATATCTCATGGTCAATGGCAACAACATGTGGAAGTTAAATATCAGGATGAAGTTGGTACATTAGCTAATGCCTTTAATCAAATGACCAAACAATTACGCATCTCATTTGCAATTTTACAAACTAAGAATGAAGAATCACAAAAAGCTCGAGAAGAGGCAGAAAAAGCTAACAAGGCTAAAAGTATATTTGTTGCTAATATGACTCATGAACTACGAACTCCGCTCAATGCAATCATTGGTTATAGCGAAATGTTGCAAGAAGAAGCTGAGGATATGAAGCCAGAAGAATTTGTTCCAGATTTAGAAAAAATTGCTAGTGCTGGTAGACATTTATTAGCCTTAATCAATGATGTATTAGATTTTTCTAAAGTTGAAGCTGGTAAAATGGAACTATATTTAGAATCTTTCCAAGTTGATAAAATGATAGCTGAAGTAGTGGCAATGATTCAACCAGCAATTCAAAAAAATAGTAATCAACTAAATTTCAGCCATGATTCTGATTTGGGAACAATGCACTCTGATGTTACTAAAATCCGCCAGTGCTTATTTAATTTATTGAGTAATTCCAGCAAATTTACTGAAAGTGGTCAAATTAATCTAGTTGCTAAACGAGAAATAGAAGATGATGAAGATTGGCTAATTTTTCAAGTTAGCGATACTGGAATTGGCATGACTGAAGAACAAATGAGTAAGGTATTTCAGGCATTTACCCAAGCTGATTCATCTACTACTCGTAAGTATGGTGGTACTGGTTTAGGTTTAGTCATAACCCAACAATTTTGCCAAATGATGGGAGGTAATATTGGGGTTGAAAGTGAATTTGGTAAAGGAGCTATTTTTACTATTAAATTACCAGTTATTGCCGAAGAATAAGTAATTTAGAAACAAGTTATATCATTTGATTTATAGACCAACCATAATTTAGTGGTTAAACCAAATGATTTTCAAACTTGCTATAGAATATCCCGATTGGATAGATTAATAAGTATTTGAATTTAATTAAGCATTAAGAATTCATAATTAAGAATTAAAATAACTAACGATATAACCAAACTCGCAATAAAGAAATTAATTTATCATTATCAACTGGTTTAGATAGATAATCATTAGCCCCAGCTTCAATACATTTAGCTCGATCATCTTTCATAGCTTTAGCGGTCAAGGCGATTATGGGCAATTTACGATGGCTAGGTTGTTTTCTAATCTGTCGCATCGCTTCATAACCATCCATACCAGGCATCATAACATCCATAATCACAATCGCAATTTCTGAATGTTTTTCTAAAGCAACTAAAGCTTCTTTACCGTTTTTTGCAATTATAGCTTCCATTTCTTTATCTTCTAGCATAGCTACTAGAGAAAATATATTACGCATATCATCATCTACTATAAGTGCAGTTTTATATTTTAAAATAGTTTCATCATCGTGAACTGATTTTAATAAATTACGTTTTTCTTGCGAAAGATTAGCCTCTAACTGATGTAAAAATAAAGTAGTCTCGTCTAATAATCGAGCAGGAGAACTCACTGATTTAACGGTAATACTATCAGAACAATGTTGTAAAATATCTTCTTCTATTTCACTTAAATCACGATTAGCATAGATAATAACCGGAACTTGAGATAATTCTTCTTCATGACAAAGCTGTTTAATCAACTGAATGCCAGAATCTTGGGCTACACCTATATCGATTATCACACAGTCAAATTGTTCTGTATGTAATTGTTGAATTGCGGCATTTTGAGTTGTTGCTAATTTGGTCTGAATATTCTCATCACCAACTAACTCTATTATATCGTGTTGGCGTTTTTCATCATCAGCTACTAACAATAGATTTTTTATAGTTTTAGTTACAAATCGCTCTATTTTTTTGAAAGCTTGACCTAATTGTTCTATATTAATCGGTTTTAATAAATAACCAATCGCTCCCATTTGTTTAGCATCTCTTTCCTCTTCCGCAGCAGACATAAAATGTACCGGAATATGCCTAGTATCTGGATTTTCTTTTAAATGTTCCATTACCGTCCAACCATCCATCTGTGGCAAACCAATATCCAAAATAATTGCACTAGGTGAATATTTAGTTGCTAAATCTAAACCAGTTTTGCCATCTATAGCTCGAATACATTTAAAGTTTTTTTCCTGAGCTAACTCCATTAAAATACCAGAAAAATTATAATCGTCATCAATAATCAAAATAACTTTATCAGTAGCAGTTAAATTATTTCTATCATCAATTATTGTTATTTCTTTAATTACACTTTCTTCGAGTGCTTTAACTATTGGCGATTTTTCTGATCTTGCCGGAACTATATTTACAGTTGGTTCTGAAGGTAGTATAAAATCTTTCTCTACATAATCATTTGGAACTGTCTGTATTTCATTCAAATATAAGGTGAAAGTGCTACCATGTTGCTCTTCACTAGTTAATTGTAATTCGCCTCCTAATAATTTAGCTAGTTGCCGAGAAATTGATAAACCTAAACCAGTACCACCATAACGTCTACTAGTTGTACCATCAACCTGTTTAAATGCTTCAAAAATTTCTTGCAGTTTTTGTTCTGGAATGCCAATCCCACTATCAACGACACTAATTGCAATCGCTGTATCTGGTTCGTATCTATCATTTAAAATTACAGACTTAGTTGGACGCTGAATGATTAATTTAATTCCACCTCTGGTAGTAAATTTAAATGCGTTGGATAGTAAATTAGTAATTATTTGGTTTAATCTTTGAATATCTGTGTACCAAAATTTTGGAGCATTTTCAGTGGAACTTATCTCTAAATCTAAATTCTTATCTTCAGCAACATGCCTAAATTTATATTCAATACCTTCTAAAAAATCAGCCATAGATATATTTTCTAAATTGACCGCCATTTTGCCAGCTTCCACTTTAGATAAATCCAATATATCATTGATTAATAATAATAATTCTGAACCAGCATTATGAATAGTAGTTGCATATTCAACTTGTTTATCACTCAAATTACTATTGCGATTATCAGCTAATAATTGAGCAAGAATTAACATACTATTCAATGGAGTACGCAATTCATGTGACATATTAGCCAAAAATTCAGATTTATATTTAGTGCTAAGTTCTAATGCTTTAGCTTTAGTTTCTATCTCTTGTTTACTTTTTTCCAGTGCAACTGTTTTATCTTCTAATACATTATTGGATACTCGTAATTCTTCTTGTTGAGCTTGTAATTCTTCATTAGCAGCCTGTAACTCTTCCTGCTGTGATTGCAATTCTTCATTATTAGCTTGTAATTGTTCTTGTTGAACTTGTAATTCTTCATTACTGGCTTGTAATTCTTCTTGTTGTTCTTGCAATATGGCTTCAGCTTGTTTCTGCTCACTAATATCACGAATAATACCGATAAACATTCTAGATTCATCTGATGGCATTTCTTCAACTGCAATATCTATCGGAAAAGTAGTGCCATCTCTACGTTGAGCTATCAATTCACGTCGTCTACCAACTAATTTAGATATCCCAGTATTAATATAATTAGCTAAATATTGATCATGTTCAGTATGATAAGGTTCAGGCATTAGTTTATTAACATTTTGCCCCACTATTTCTGACCATGAATATCCAAAAATTTGTTCAGCAGCTGGATTAAAAGTATCAATAAGACCTTGTTCATCAATAGTAATAATTGCATCTACTACTGTATCAACAATTGCTCTAATCCGTTCTTCACTTTCCAACATTTCTTGTTGCTGGTCTTGTAAATTTTGAGTAAGTTCTTGTGACTCGTCTAACAAAACTTGCATTTTTAGTCTTGATTTAGCTGAATGAATACTAATAGCTATATTATCAGCAACTTGATCTAGTAATTCTATTTCTGCAGTAGTAAAATGGTGGGAGTTAGCTAATTCTAAAATACCTAAAATCTGTCCTTCATAAATCAATGGAATCACAAAAATATCAACTGGTTTTGATTCTCCTAAGCCAGAAATAATAGATATATGTTCGGCTGTAACCTGATTAAATAGAATACTTTTTTTCTCAAAAGCCGCTTGGCCAACTAAACCTTCTCCTATCTTAAATTCGTTATCATTATGTTGACGTTGTTTGTAAGCATAACTACTATTCAATTTAAAACTATCAGCTTCAGCTAAGAAAAATATTCCAGCTTGAGCATTGACATAAGCGGCTAAATAATTGATGGTATTTTGGGTTAGAACGTTTAAATCCTGTTCACCACGCATAATCTCATTTAGTTTGGTTTGCCCAGTTTTCAACCAATCAGATTTTTGGCTGGCATCAGTGATTTGTTGTAATTTTTGAATGATTTGATCTATAGATTGTCCAAATAAATCTTCTTTAGTTTGACTAATAATTTGTTTACTATAATCGCCATCTATTGCTGCTTTAATATTAGTGGCAATTTCCTGTAAACGTTTATTCATGGTAATAAGAGATTTACCCAACACATCTTGCTCAGAACGAGGCATAATTTGCAATAAATAATTACCATGAGCTAACTTGCAAGTTTGTTTACTGATAATTCTAACTGATTCAGTCAAGTCGCATAATGCTTTATGAACCCCAGTTGTAGTTTTAGTATTATCAAAATGAACATTAATATTACCAACAGCTATTTGTTGAGCTATTTTAACCAATACATTAGGTTCAGCACCTATTTGGGTAATAATTTGCCGACTCAGTAAAAATGCTATTACGATTCCAAATATGCCAACTATCACTATTAATAGCCATAAAGAAATAGATTGTACATCAGTAGTTGATATTTCTTTAACTTGGAGCGATAAGTTCCTAAATTCTTGAGTTAGATTTTTTTCTTGATATTCTAATTGTTGTTTAAATTTTTCAATATTTTTATAATTTTCAATTAATTGTAATATATTAGTAGCTGTATTTTCATAAGCAATATATTGTTGATTAACGGCTATTAATTGCTTATCAATAATATTATATAAATTATTTGCGTAAATACTTTTTTGACTTATTAAAAATTTTAAATCATTTAACTTGCTATTAATCAATGCGGTACGATTATAAAAATTAGCTTTAGCAATAGTAAATTTTTCAGTTTGATAATATTGTAGACAACGTTCAAGCCATAGGCTTTGTTCTACCTGAATTCTGGTTAATTCACTAGTTAATTCTAATAAAGGAAAGCTTTCTTCAGCATTATTTGCCTGCATTTTATTAAAAATAGTACCAATGGCTATCAGAATAATTAATAGCAATATACCTATCAATGCGAATATTTTAAATTTTAAATTTAACATAATTTAGAATCATTTATTTATCATTAAAGTTCCTAAAACCTGTCCAGCCTTTTGTTGACGAATAATTTGCCAATCATTTGGTATATTATCAATATTTTTAGCAGTTTCCACATATATATAAGCAGATTTACTTAGCCAAGGCTGTAATAAATTATAGCAAGTATTGAGTAAATTTTTCTCAAATGGTGGATCTAAAAACACAATATCAAATTTCTCCGTTGCTTTTTTTTGTAAAAATTGAATTGCATCTATATGTTTAATTTCTATATTTTCTGATTTTAAAGTTAATATTTGTTGCTGTAAATTCTGCACAATATCAGATTCTGTTTCTACTAATAATACTCTTTCAGCACCACGGGAAGCTGCTTCTATGCCTAATGCTCCTGAGCCAGCAAATAAATCTAAACATTTACTACCAGGTAAATATGGAGTTAACCAATTAAATAAGGTTTCTCGTACTCGATTTGGAGTTGGACGTAATCCGGGTTTTTCCAGAACTGATAAATTACGACCTCTCCATTGTCCAGCTATAATGCGTATTTTCATTTTAATTAAATTTACAGGATAATTGTATTTTGCAAAAGCTATTTTTTCTTAGGACGTTGCCAACCAATAATACTTTTCTGTTCAGTACGACTTAAAGTTAAACTATCAGCTACAACATCTTTAGTAATGGTAGAACCAGCTCCAATAGTTGCACCTGTTTCTACGGTTATTGGGGCAATTAACTGAGTGTCTGAACCTATAAATACTTCATCTTTTATAATAGTTTTATGTTTTTTAGCACCATCATAATTACACGTAATAGTTCCAGCGCCTACATTTACATTTTTACCAATTTCACTATCACCAATATAACTTAAATGGTTTATCTTAGAGCCATTGGCTATTTTAGATTTTTTAATTTCCACAAAATTACCGATATGTACTTGTTCAGCTAATTTAGTTTCTGGACGTAAACGAGCAAAAGGGCCTATTTTACATCCAGCTCCAATCACAACATCTTCAATCACACAATTACTTAATATTTCAACATCATCGGCAATTTCAGCATTTCTAATTATAGTATTTGAACCTATTCGCACTCTATTACCAAGTGATACTTTACCAGCTAAAATCACGTTAATATCAATGTTAATATCATATCCAACTTGGATTTTACCACGTATATCTAGCCTATTTGGGTCTCGTATTGTAACCCCTGCTAACATTAAATTATTTGCTTGTTGTAATTGATAATAGCGTTCTAACTCTACTAATTGCAAACGATTATTAACTCCCATTATTTCCTGATTATCATTTACTGTATTAGTATGAATAGGTTGCTCATCCACAACTGCCATTGCCACAATATCAGTTAAATAATATTCTCCTTGCGAATTATTATTATCCAATTTAGTCAACCAATTTCGCAAATTATTAGCTTGGGTAGCAAGTATGCCAGTATTTATTTCTTGAATAGATTTTATTTTATCATTTGCATCTTTTTCTTCTACAATACTTGTCACTTGATTTTTGTCATTACGCACAATTCGACCATAACCAGTTGGGTTATCTAATTTTGCGGTAAGTATATTAAGTCCATTTTTTTGTG
This sequence comes from Thioploca sp., assembly GCA_030627235.1. Lineage (GTDB taxonomy): Bacteria > Pseudomonadota > Gammaproteobacteria > Beggiatoales > Beggiatoaceae > DRQV01. The sequence continues at coordinate 6,841 of DAOUSL010000092.1, read as the reverse complement.
AATATAAGGTTTGTAAAGTTGTAGAATTAATTAATGGCACATCTCCATATAACACTAATACCATATTATCATTTGCAATATTTGGTATAGCTTGTGCAACAGCATGGCCAGTACCTAATTGTTGTTTTTGTTCCACCCACTGTACTGATAAATCAGCAAGAGTATTACGCACTTGTTCTCCTCCATGACCATAAACCACTTGAATAGTTTCTGGTTCTAAAGTCAGAGCAGTATCAATAACATGTTGCAATAAAGGCTTATCTGCCAGGCAATGTAAAACTTTAGGTAAATCAGAATTCATACGTTTACCAAGTCCAGCAGCTAAAATAATAATAGAAAGTTTCATAGAGTCCCTAATTAGTAATTACTTGAAAATAAACCTAAGCTACATTATACTAACATATATTATTTTGATTTATTTACTAATAGTTATGATATTTTTGTAAATCATATTGTTAGGTATTATTTTCAAATTTTATAAAACTAAATTAATGTGGAGTATAACAATTCTTAATTATAACTAAATTCTGAATAATAATCAGCTTATCCACTTGTAATTTCTTAATAAATTTTCCAAATCCATTATTTATAAAACTATAACTTAAATCCAGTGACAGCTAACGAAAAACGTCTTATTCGCATTGCCTCAATTATGTTTATTGGTTATATATTGCCATTTCAAGTTGCTCCAATAGCTATTGATTTTTATAAAAATTATACAGATTCAATTGAAAGTCTGCATCAAAATATTGAACGTTACCAAAAACTTGGCGAACGTGAAGAATATTGGGAAAAAGAAAATAAACGTGCAAAACAAGAACTTAATAAAGTTAAGTCCGGTATTTTACCAGGCGATAACTATGAACTAATAGGCACTACAATGCAGGGGTTAGTAACGAAATTAGCTAATAGTACCAATATTACTTTTAAATCATTAGTTGCCCCAGAATCAGTCCAAATTGACAACTGGATATTAGTAACGCAAAGTATGCAATTTGAGTCTAACTCATTTACTTTAATGAATTTTTTAAAATCTATAGATAATAATAAGGTCAATTTGATAGTGGTTAATTTAGATATACGCAGTTATAAAAATAAATTAACTGGTACGATTAAAATTACTGGTTTTAGTAAGGTTTTAGCTGACGAAGAGGAACAATTATGAACGAATTAACTTTACCTCTTTTTACTCAACTATTGTCTAAAAAAAATATTGCCCCTGTTGAAAGCTTTCCTGATGACCCATGCTTGATGTTTTCAGATTTGCCAAAAATAGAAGATCGAGCTAAGATTCGGTTTATTTTAGGTCATGATGTTCGTTTTGAAAAGAGCAATGAAGATCATGTGGCTCGCTTAATTAAATATTGGCGAGCTAAATTAGCCCCAGAATTAGATGGGACTGGTACTGATGGTATAGGACAATTAGATGACGAATATTTACAAGATTTAGCTTCTGATGCACCGATTATCAGAATGGTTAATCATTTAATGGAACGTTCTTTAGATTTGAGTGCTAGTGATATTCATTTTGAACCAGAAGAAAAATATTTAAAAGTTCGTTGTCGGGTTGATGGAGTTATGGTGAATGTGGAAAATTTACCAGCTTCAGTCATTGCTGCAGTATCTTCTAGGGTAAAATTAATGGCTCGTTTAGATATTGGGGAGAAACGTCTGCCACAAGATGGACGAATTCAATATCAAATGGGAGAACGTTCTTTAGATATGCGGGTTTCAACTTTACCAGGAATCCATGGTGAATCTATCGTATTGCGGATTTTAGATCGTAACGATATTCAAGTTGATTTAGAAGAGTTGGGTATGCCACCAAATGTACTCAAATCTTACAACCGTATCATTCAACAACCGCATGGCATAGTATTAGTTACTGGGCCTACTGGTAGCGGCAAAACTACATCTTTATACGCAACTTTAGAAAAAATTAATACTGGTCAACAAAAAACTATAACTATCGAAGACCCAGTAGAATATCAACTAGAAGGTATTACCCAAATCCATGTTAATGCTAAGATTGGTCTATCATTTTCAGCTGGATTACGGTCAATTGTACGGCAAGATCCGGACATAATCATGGTGGGAGAAATTCGAGATCGGGAAACTGCTGAAATATCTATAGAATCTGCTTTAACCGGACATTTAGTATTTTCAACTTTACATACTAATGATTCTGCTGGAGCGATTACTCGACTGCAAGATATGGGAATAGATAGTTATCTTATCAGTTCTAGTATTATCGGTGTAATGGCGCAACGTTTGGTGCGTAAGATTTGTGTCCATTGTGCTGATTTTGAAATGCTTACTGATGAAGAAGCAAATTTATTAGAGATTGATTCGGGAGAGTTTACTCAAATTCGACGTGGAGCTGGTTGTGAACGCTGTGGTAGTACTGGTTATCGTGGTCGTTTAGGGTTGTATGAACTATTAATAATATCAGATGGTATTCGGCATGTGATTGGAGCTGGTGGAGATGCTAGTACAATCCGTAATCAAGGAGTTAAAGAAGGATTACGAACTTTACGTAAAGATGCGATGGAAAAATTATTCCAAGGTATAACTACTCCTGAAGAGATTGTGCGGGTTACTAAAGCTAATTAAATCTGTTATGAGTTATTCTCAATGATTTTTTACCATAATCTAACTTGTAAACGGTATATATAGCAATTACCGATTAGCTGATATACAAAATACACATATTAATGGATTACCCTTACGAATAATAATATTATGTGGGCAATCCCTTATGGTTGGCCTTAACTTAATGGCATTGCAGTTAGTAGGTAGTTACGAATAATTATGAAAATACAAACAATTATACGCAAAGGGCTTTCCACCCTGCTAAGTGGCAGTATTATCGAAATCCTTGCTGATGTGCCGGGTGTGAATAAAGTTGTTGAATTATTAAAGGAAAATTTTACTTTCACTGCTTCTGAAATTGCTCAAAATTTTCAGGCTAGTTATGGTTATGCGTTAGCTGCTATCAGTAGTGGTTTGCCGGAAAATCAATCCGGTTTTTGGAAATCATTGTTTCAAGCGAAGGTGGAAAATGAATTTTCGCAGCATTTGGAACGAGATTATTTATTGCCTTTTGCTGAAGAACAGGGAATATCCGATTTAGCGGCGTTTCGACAAACTGCTATCGTTCAATGTCAGGAAATTATTGAATTGACGTTGTTTCAGGCGGATAAAAAGCCTTTTTCTGAGCTGGAGTTAGCAAGTTTTGTTGCTGCTAGTGAGACTAATTCGCTGACGGATTTGGTTTTGGAATTGGTGCAAACTCAGCAGACTTTGGATAAATCGGTAGTCGCTTTTTTGCGATTTAAGGATTTATTGGGCAATGCACTGTTGTTTTTTCTGTATGAGCAATTACGAAGAGAACCACGTTTTCAAACGACATTAGCGGCTTTACGACGTGAAAATTTGCTGGTTGATATGCGTGAAGTTAAGGATATCGTGCAGTCAACCAAAGATAAATTAAATCAATTTATTGCTAGTAATCAGTTTGGTGAAGTGGCAAAATTAGGGCAGCAGTTAGAGCGTTTGCAACGGTTGGAATCAGTTACTCAAACTCATTATGATCAATTTTTGGAATTTAGTCAACGTTTTGCGGATTGGTCGCAATTGCTAAATGTTCAGTTAGCTAAGGAAATAAAATGGAAGAATTAATATCTACTCAAGAAGAAAATTATGAAGAAAATACAGTTGAAACGATGTTATTTTCATTTCATAGAGCAAAAAAAATAACAATTGTGTCTGCCTATATAGACTGCAAATCGATTTGTAATGTTGTTGATAGATGTAGAAATAAAGAAGTTTTATTGAAAATTTTTAGTGATAAACACAGTATAAAAAAATTATACAATAAATATCCTGAAGATATGGAATATATCTTTTATTCAATAGGTAAGTTACAAAAAGGCAGCGGAATTTTTTCAGTGAATTATGGAAAATTATTTCACACAAAATGCTATCAAATAGAGACCCGAGATAGAGGAAGAGAAGGAAGAAGAATAAGAGCTAAAATAATAACAATGTTAGGTTCACTAAATTTTACTCAAAATGGATTTTATGAAAATGAAGAAATTTTATACAAAGTTAGTGATCCAAAAAATAGTAGTGAAAAGGATGAAATTCATGAAGATATAAGTGAATATATAAAAAATATTGAAGAAAATCATTCTAAAAAATGTTCAATAGAAAACTTACAAAAAAATCAACGTAAATCTAATCTAAGAGATTTATTGAATCTAAGAGATTTATTGCTTAACGGCTATCTCTGGAATGAGATAAGAGAAAATGAAACCCTTAGTATTGATTTAAAAATTGCTCCAGAATTTAGGAAAACTGTTTCAAAGAAACATCCTGCGTTGGAAGATAAAACGTCAAATGCTTTGAAAATAGAAAAATTAATAGCAACAGATTGTAAATTAAAGTCCATAATTGAGTTGCCAGAAAAATGCACTACTCATTCGTCATGGAAAAAATTCTGTATACATACTAAGTATGGATATTGGTCACCCATAAATTTTAAAGAAAGAATAGATAGTGAAATTACAAAAAAGAGCAATACCAAGAGCTATTATGAAACATTGGAAAAAATTATAAAGAGTAAACCTCGTAATTTACGAAAAGCTTTTTTAAAATTTTGTACAGAATTAAAACCACATGTTGGAGGTGATGATTGGGAATTATCAAACAATACAGCAGCCGGAAAACATTGGAATAACAGATACAAAATATTATCGGAAAAATTAGATAATAAAAAATTTATTAGAAGATTATCTAATGAAATTGATTATGCCAATGTTCCAGATTTATGGAATGATGGAATAGCATCAAAGGAATTTGAAGATTCTTTTTTAGAAGAGATTTTATATATATCGAATAAGGATAGATATAAGAATGATGTTGTAAAAAGTATTAAAAATCTTTTTGACAATGTTGGTGAAACAAATTTTGATGAAAAATCTACAGATACAGAAGAATTAAAAAAATCTTTGGAAGATGCTTTAAAAAATACAGATATTGAGGATATTTTTGATTATGAAAATTAAAAGCAAACGGTCGAGTGAAACCGGGTAAGGTTGGTGCAATTTAATATTTTCTATATTTTTGGACAGTATTTTTTGTCAGAATCAGGATTTGCAGGATTATTGGATTAGCAGGATAACACCACTAGTTCTTTGATTTTTAATCCTGAAAATCCTCTAATCTTGTAAATCCTGATTCAGACATTTTGAACAAGATTATGCAGGATTAAAAGATGTACAAAATTAAATTTATTAAGATAAAGTGTAGATCGGAGGTCGTTACATCCTGAAGCCAAAGAGCTTGTATTTGCAAGGTAGGTGATTATTTAACTTTGCCACAAGCTAAATGAGGACTGAGATAGTTTGACACATTTGATACTGTTATTTTAATTTATATATGGAGATTTATCATGAAAAATAATATACGATATATTTATATTGGAGAATTTTAATGGCAATAAATAAGTTTAGTTCCAGAATAACCCAACCTAAATCCCAAGGTGCTTCCCAAGCTATGCTATATGGTACTGGACTAACTGAAGAAGATATGGATAAAGCTCAAGTTGGAATTGCTAGTGTTTGGTATGACGGAAATACCTGTAATATGCACTTAATGGATTTAGCAACTAAAGTACGGGAAGGAGTCAAAGCCGCTGGTATGATTGGGATGCGGTTTAATACTATCGGAGTTAGTGATGGTATTTCAATGGGAACGTCAGGAATGAGTTTTTCCTTACAATCCAGAGATATAATAGCAGATTCCGTAGAAACTATCATGGCAGCTCAATGGTACGACGCTAACGTTTCTTTACCTGGTTGTGATAAAAATATGCCTGGCTGTATAATTGCGATGGCTCGTTTAAATCGTCCGTCTTTAATGATTTACGGAGGCACAATTAAACCAGGTTATGATGAAGAAGATAATACTTTAGATATTGTGTCAGCTTTCCAGTCCTATGGCCAATGTTTATCTGAAATTATAGACGAAGAAAAACGGGAAGATATTGTAAAACATGCTTGTCCAGGAGCTGGAGCTTGTGGTGGTATGTATACGGCTAATACTATGGCATCCGCAATTGAAGCGTTAGGAATGAGTTTGCCATATAGCTCTTCTATTCCGGCTGAAGAACCTGGCAAAATGGAAGAATGTTTCAATGCTGGCGTTGCTATTCGTAACTTATTAGAAAAAGACATAAAACCTCGGGATATTATGACTCGAGCTGCTTTTGAAAATGCAATGGTTATCGTGATGGCTTTGGGTGGTTCAACCAATGCTGTATTGCATTTAATTGCTATGGCTAGAGCAGTAGATATTAATTTAACTATTGATGATTTCCAAAATGTTAGTGATAGAATTCCATTTTTAGCTGACTTAAAACCAAGTGGCCAATATGTAATGGAAGATGTGCATAATATTGGTGGAACTCCAGCAGTGATGAAATATTTGTTGGAAAAAGGTTTATTAGATGGAAATTGCGTAACTGTCACTGGTAATACAATTGCAGAAAATTTAGCTAATTTACCTGGTTTAACCGCTGGACAGGAAGTTATTTATCCATTAGAAAACCCAATTAAAGCAACTGGCCATATTCAAATTCTAAAAGGTAATTTAGCTCCTGGTGGATCTGTGGCTAAAATTACTGGTAAAGAAGGTTTGGTTTTTTCTGGCCCAGCTAAAGTATATGATTGTGAAGAAGATATGCTTAGTGCATTAGAACAAAAATAGATTGTAAAAGGAGATGTGGTTGTCATTCGTTATGAAGGGCCTAAAGGTGGGCCAGGAATGCCGGAAATGT
>DAOUSL010000405.1 GCA_030627235.1 Thioploca sp. | reverse complement strand
TGCAAATAAATTATGAAATGGAAAAACTATTATCAATCAAATACCATTTATTTCTTTTTTGTGAAGGATGGAATGTTTCGGGAATGGAGCGAAGCGTATTTCCCGAAACATTCCATCCTTCACAAAAAAGAAATAAATGGTATTTGATTGATAATAGTTTTTCCATTTCATAATTTATTTGCAATTTTGTGAGAGTATAGTTTCGGGAAATAAGCTTCGCTCCATTCCCGAAACAACAGTTAACAGTTATATATATACTTTTAATTTTTAATACTATTATGTCATAGCACTAGGTAGTTACAAATAATCATTAATAGTGCTTATTAAAGCAAGATAAAATAATCCACCATAGATAATAAAATATTTTTTAGACATTGAGTTTCCAGGTAAAAAAAAACCCTCTCTAGTCAAAGAAAGGGTTTTGAAATTAAATCTCTATATAATTCTAAACAAAATGCTTAATACTATTATGCACCTGGATCAGTTCTTGCAATTTTACAAGATTTAGGTAAATATTTATCTTCTAAACCTGTTTTAGTAACCGCAGCGTAACCTTTAAAACAACTCCAAAATGGGCCACCACCATCATGTTTAGCATAAACCCACTCAATAGTATTAGTGGCATCATCTACGCCAACTGCGTCAAGTAAAGCTGTAACTGCAGCACCAGCACCAGTATCTAATGGACCTTCATAAGTAAGCTTTAAAACATAACTTCCTGAACTAACAACTGAAGTTGCTGAATCCCAACCATTTTTAACTGTAGTACTGCCTGCAAGAGGATAATGACCAGCATCAGCGTAGAATGTACCTAATTCAGTTTTAGCACCTGAGAACAATTGATTGGCCTCAGCTACTTTTGCTTTCTTGATATAATCACTATAAGCTGGAATAGCAACAGCTGCCAAAATACCGATAATCGCAACTACGATCATCAACTCAATAAGAGTAAAACCTAATTGTTTACGAGTCATAACATTCCTCCTAAAGGAATAATATATTTAAATTAAGAATAATTATTTAAAAAATCTAAATTTGAGCTTTATTAAAATCCAAATTTGATCTAGTTCTGAGTATAAGCAAATATTAGGCCTGATTTTAAATCATTGATTTTTATCATAATAATGTAATTAATAATTGAAATGTGTTGAAACTCAACAGGTATAAATATAAAAACCATTGTTTTATACTTATATATCAAGTATATATGGCAATGTGTTGAAACTCAGCGGATATGTTGAGTTTCAACACATTCGTTGCGAGACATGGAGATGCAAGCCGAATTTGAACAAGCTCAGCGTTAAGTCATGGTGGAATAGGTGTGACGGAGATGCTTTGTGCGGAGTCGCCCTATGAGACCG